>DATFUW010000611.1:0-5336 GCA_035260605.1 Thermoanaerobaculia bacterium
GCGTGCACGTGAGCATCGCCGTCGACCGGGCCGACTACACCAAGGGGATCCTGGAGCGGATCGCTGCGATCGAGCTGCTGCTGGAGGAGAATCCCTCGCTGACCGGCCAGTTCGTTTTCGTGCAGGTCGCGTGTCCGACGCGCAGCGGCATTCGCAGCTATCAGGAACTTGCCACCGGGCTGAACGAAGCCGTCGAGCGGATCAACGCGCGATTCGGCAACTCCGCGTGGAAGCCGGTCGTGCTGCGGTGGGGGATTTTTTCCCCGGCGGAAGTGGCGGAATTCTTCGCAATGGCAGGCTCCGCCCTGGTGACGCCCCTGCAGGATGGGATGAATCTCGTGGCCAAGGAATACGTCGCCTCCTGCGAAGACGGTGACGGCGTCCTTGTGTTGAGCGCTTTCGCAGGGGCGGCGGAGGAGCTGGCCGGAGCGCTGGTGGTGAATCCCTACGACACGCGGCAGGTCGCCCGGGCCGTTCTCCGCGCCATTCGCATGCCGCCCGCCGAACGTCTGATGAGGATGCGCGCGATGCGGGAGCAGATCGCCGGGCACACGATCTACGACTGGTCCGAGTCGCTGTTGACCGATATGATCGACATTCGCAACGGCCGGGAAGCGGTTCAAGGTGCCGCGGAGCGCGTGCGCTCGCCGGTACGCGAACGCTTCGGTGCGGTGCGGAAGGAACGAATCGTCTGACCGCCGCGTTGCCCACGACCATGCACGTGCTCACATCGTGGCGCGGAAAGTTGTTCCGCACGTGGCCCGTCGCGGCCGCCGCCCTCGGCGGTCTGCTGCTTCTGATTTATGCGTCGATCGCCTCGACGTCGAAGAAGGCGGAGGAGATCTATACCCAGCTCGATCAGTTGAACTCACGTCATCGTGAGGTCGAAAGCAAACTGCGGCGCCTCCGTTCGGACGTCCACCTCTCGGGGATCTACATCCGCGATTATCTGCTCGATGCCGACAGCGGCAACATCGCTCAATACCGGGCACGCCTGAAGGAACTCCGGCAGAGCCACGAGACGACGGTCACGCATCTCCGTGTGCTCCTGCCGCGGAACGAGGCGCCGAGAATCGACAATCTGCAAAAGCGGCTCGACGATTATTGGCAGACCTTCGACCCGTTATTCGAGTGGTCGCTCTACGAGAAGATTATGCGCAGCGCCCATTTCCTGCGCCATGAAGTCCTGCCGCGCCGCGACGCTGTCCTGACGATCGCCGACGACATCGAGCAGCTCAACAACGCGAATCTCGCCACGCAGCGCGCGGAAACGGCGCGCCGGCTCGCCGCGTTCCGCGCGGACCTCCAGGCTCGGCTGTGGCACACGCTCCTGCTGGGATCGATCGTCGCGCTCGTCGCCGTGCTCCGTCTGCGCGCGCTGGAGCGCCATTCCGAACGGCAGCGAGTGCTCGCCGAGGAGGCCGGCCAGGAGATGCGGTTCCTCTCACAGCAGCTCGTCGCGGCACACGAAGAAGAGCGGAAGAAGCTCACCCGGGAGCTGCACGATCACGTCGGGCAGATGCTCACCGCGTTGCGAATGGAGATCGGCCGCGCCGACCGCGCGCGCGGGGTTTCCGATGTCCAGCTCGGTCAGTCGATTGGCGAAGCGCGGCGCCTCCTCGATACGATCCTCCGGTCGGTGCGCGACCTGGTGATGGGGCTGCGGCCGAGCATGCTCGACGATTTCGGCCTGCAGCCCGCGCTCGAGTGGCATGTGCGCGACGTCCGCCGCCGCTTCAACATTCCGGTTGCCCTGGTGCTGGAGGGCGATCTCGATTCGCTGCCCGACCCATACCGGACTTGCGTCTACCGCATCGTTCAGGAGGCACTGACCAACTGCGCGCGTCACGCGCACGCGCGCCGGGTGGAGATCTCGCTGCGGCTCGAGCACAATACGCTGGAGCTCGTTGTCTCCGACGACGGCGCCGGCATCGATCCGGCGCGGGCGCGCGGCTTCGGACTCCTCGGCATCGAGGAGCGCGTCCGGGAGCTGCACGGCACGTTCTTCGTGCAGCCGGGCAAGCCGCATGGTACCGAGCTGCACGTGGCCCTGCCGGTCGCGACTCCGATCGAGGAGGCGAAATTTGCGAGTACTCCTGGCTGACGATCATTCCATCGTGCGCCGCGGCATGCGGGCGCTGCTCGAAACCGATCCCTCGATCGAAGTCGTCGCCGAGGCATCCGACGGCCTGGAGGCGCTGCGCCTCTGCGAAGAGCACCATCCCGACGTGCTGATCCTCGACGTGGCCATGCCCAGGCTCAACGGCATCGACGTCGCCGCACGGTCGCAGAAGATGCAGCCGCAGCCGCGCGCGATCATGCTCAGCATGCACCTCGACGAGTCGTACGTGATGCGTTCGATCAACGCGGGCGCGCGCGCGTATCTGCTCAAGGACGCCACCGACGAGGATCTGCTGCCGGCGGTCCGCGCCGTCGCGGCAGGGAAGTCGTTCTTCAGCCCGGCGGTCAGCGGTCTGCTCGCCGAGGAATACATGCATCAGCTTCAGGAGCGCGGGCTCAACGACTCGTACGACCTGTTGACGGATCGCGAACGCGAGGTCCTGCACCTGCTCGCCGAGGGACGGTCGAACAAGGAAGTGGCGGCGCTGCTCGACGTCGGCGTCTCCACGGTCGAAACCCACCGCGCGAACCTGATGCAGAAGCTCAACCTTCACAGCACCGCGGAGATTGTCCTTTACGCGGTCCGAAAGCGCCTGATCGTCTGAGATCGGCGCCTCCCGTCTTTACCGGAGATACGCGGACGCCCTTCTGCGCTAGAAGATCGATCCGATGGACGGCGTCCTCGTTCTATGCATGAGCTTCGTCGTCGGTTTGATCTGGCAGTTGGTTCTGCCGAGGAAAACCGTCGGCGATGTCATCATGTGTTTGGCCTTGGCCCTCGCGGTGGTCGGCTGCGCATACGCGCTGCGTGCCGTTGCGCCGGATCTGCCTCACTCCGTATTGTTCCCGGCGAGCGGCACGGTCGTCCTGGCGTTGCTGCTGCTTTACGCGAGAGTCCGCCGCGCGCGTTCAGGAACTCTGCAGCAGGTACCAGACCGTTGCCATCCCAATGCCGCAAAGCGCCAGCGCGATCACAGTCGGAATGAGCGCTGATCGCGCCAGCGGCGGCTCTCCTCGTTCGACCGCGTTCAACCCGGAACGAAAGCGGTAGGTCGCGTACGCCGCGACACCGATCCCGAGCACGACGAGCGCGGTTCCCATCAGCGTCGAAACGCCGTAGCCCGCCGGGATGATGTCAAGGCCGCGAACGCGTGCAATTTCCCGTAAGAACAGCCCGAATCGCGCCACCACGAAACCGAAACCCATCATGGCCAGCGCGGTCCGGACCCACGCGAGAAATGTCCGCTCAAACGCGAGCGGCAGGCGAGCATCGATGTTCCGATCGGGATTGGAATTCACGTGTCCGTTAGTTTGGCACGAAATCCGGCCGCGCAGACGAAGAAGCGCTGGTGTGGTGTCTCAGACACCACACCAATCGGCCGCCGCGAGGACGGCGTCGAGGGAGCGTCTCTTCGGAACGCGGCCCTCGGCCGACCGCGCCTCGTTGATGATCGTCTTCGGAACTCCGCTCGGAGGCCTCCACCATGTCGGCGGTGATCCGATCGCTCTCCATCGCGTATGGATGCGCGAGGCGCACTGCCCCGGGGCAGTGCGGTCACGTCGGTGTGGCCAGCACTTGCAGATGAACCGGTTCGGTCAGCGCCGGCAGCTTCTCGCGCGTCGTTCTCTCCGGGCCGGAGTCGCGCTTCGCGATCATCAGCGTGTCTTCCATGATCGAGGCGAATTCGAATCGGGCCGCGATGCCGTAGTAGCGAATGTCGTAGTCCTTCTCGCCGAGAACGACCGCTGCCGGAATAGGGAACCGGCGGCGGCGTTGCGCGGATTGGCCAGCGGCTCCTCCCCCCCTTCCTCGAGCTGTTCGTTGAGGCGGACGAAGTCCTCCTTGCAGATGAAGATCTCGCCGCGTACCTCGAGCCGTTTGAACCGCGGGCCGATCTTTCAGCGGCAGCACGCGCACGGTGCGGACGTTCGGGGTGACGTCGTCGCCGCGGACCCGTCGCCGCGCCAGGGTGGTAAGCTCCATCTCTCGGTGCCCCAATTCAAATTCGGCAGGCACTTTTACTTCGGTTGGCCGGCGCCGTCGACGTTAATCCGGTCGACGACGCGATGCGATGCGCGTTCCTCGAGGGTATAGCTCTTGCCGCCCTGCACGCTGACCACCAGTTTCAGGCGTTCCGGATCAGCAAAGTACCGAGATACCAGCACCTTCAGCCGTTCGAGGCCGTTGATCAAGTGTTCGATTCCTTCGACCACGCGCGTCTTCCCTTCGGAGTCGGCCGAATTTCTGCGCTCCTGAAGTACTTGGATGGCGTGATCATCGTACTGGTCGACCTCAGACTGTGGGCTGTACGCCAATGCCAAATCACCAAGCTCGATCCACGCGCCCGCATTCAATGGCTGCAAGTGTGCCAGCTGCAACAAGTACTGCATTCGCTCGCGCCGGTCGTGGCTATAAAGGCTCTTAAAGCGCGCGTATGCGATCCGCATGGCGTTGTCTTCGTTCCCAGCGCTAACTCTGAACCAATCACCACGCGATTTAAGCGTACCAAGCGTAGCATAGAGGCGATAGATACCGGGCTCAAGGACTGGGAGTCGGAAGCGACCCTGAAGCCGGTCATTGGGATGTAATGTCGCCGAGCCTTCGGCGAGAGTCATCGTCTCGCTAACGATACCGTCGGGTGCAAATGACACATCGTCCCGGTTCTCGTTCGCGAGGTGCCACTTGAGCGCGTGCCACCATGGTGTACCTGGAAGTTGTAATGTTAGCGGTCCCTGTACTGCACGGTCAGGGGCTGCGGCCGCAACCACCACGACCGTGACGTAGTTCGGTTCGGTTGTAAAAACAACGCGCGTCGGCTCATGCGGCGTGTCTCGCGCCACGGGAAATCCATTGACTACGGTCTGGAATTCGATCAACAGCCTGTCGGCGCTGCATGGGATTGCTGCCTGTACCACGCAGATAACCAGAAGACTCGCCAATCGCGACATGGACTCTCACCCTATTGGTTAGCGTGCAACCGCATTCGTTCGATAATCGAGCGGGCGTACTCGGTCGGCAGTGGTAGTACATCAATGACGCTTATAGCGGCTGGTGTCCGCGTTTCGTCGTGGCTAGAAAACATTAGGCTCGGTCCTTCTTCTGCCGTCGCGCAGTCTTGCGAGTGTGGAACGCTGAGCGCGTGTGCCAGCTCGTGCGCTGCAGTCACAGTGCGCGCCCGGTTGAACTCACTCTGGCTGAGAATCGTGCGTGTTGT
>DATFUW010000612.1:0-10249 GCA_035260605.1 Thermoanaerobaculia bacterium
GGAGGCGAACCCGCGGGCGAATCCGCCCAGCGCCGTGGCCACGCTCCAGATCGCCACTCCGGCGGCGATCAGCGGAGGACGCGCGCGGCGGTCACCCATCAGTCCGAACAGCGGAGAGGCCGCGGTGTAGACCAGGATGAACCCGGTTCCGACCAGGCCGAGTTGCGTGTCGCTCAGGTGGAGCTCGGAGTGTTTGATCGACTCGACCACGGCCGCAACCACCCAGCGGTCGAGATAATTGAACAAATTGATGAACGTCAGGACGGCCAGCGCATAACCGGCGGCCGTTCGTGCACGTATCATTGCCAAGCGGATGAGACGATACGCTCCCATCGTCGCGTTTGTCGCCGGCATCGCCGTCGTTGCGCTGCTGATGCCGCGGTTCAATGCCGCGCAGCCGGCGGGGATCCGCCTCACGCGCGGCGAGGCGATCCCCATCGCCGACGCCGCGGCGCGCGCGGTCGGCATCCCCGTCGATTCGACGTGGGCCGTGCTGTCGTGGCAGCCGTCCTACCGCCTCGAAAAACAGCTCGATCCCGATCCGGACCTCCGGCGCCGTGCGGCGATGGATCCGATCCTCGGGCCGCGCCTCCGTGCGTTCCGGCGCATGTACTACCGCCGCGGACTGGAGAAGTATCCGCCGTACGGGTACGTCACCGTCGACGCGCGCACCGGCGACGTTCTTTCCGCGGTGCTGATGCTGCGCAACGAGGAGGCGGGCGGAAAACCGACGCAGCCGGAGCTGCAGGTGCGCGCCGACGCGTTCGTGCACTCGCGGAGATTTCCGGGAGCGCCGAATCCGCAGTTCGAGAGCGCGCGGCCCACCGAGTACCGCTCGCGTACCGACTGGACCTTCCGCTACCGCGTGAAGTCGGACCTTCCGATCGGGAACGTCGTTCCCTACCTCGTCGTGCAGTTCGCCGGTGACCGGTTCGCCGGATGGCGGCTCGATGACGAGTATGCCGACGGAAGCCAGTATCGCAGCGAGAACAGCGACATCGGGGGGATCATCGCCCGATACGCGACGTTCTTCGCGCTGCTGCTGATTCTGCTCACG
Organism: Thermoanaerobaculia bacterium; assembly: GCA_035260605.1. Taxonomy (GTDB): domain Bacteria; phylum Acidobacteriota; class Thermoanaerobaculia; order Gp7-AA8; family Gp7-AA8; genus Gp7-AA10. Next base: position 1,058 of record DATFUW010000612.1, read on the forward strand.
ATCTTTCTGAAGAAGTACCACGCCGGCGAGGCAGGCGTCGGCACGGCGTCGATTCTCTTCGCCATCGTGGTGGTGTTCTGGGTCACCGCCGACTGGATCATGGCCGGACCGGCGGTCGAAGGAAGCAATACCGGCAGCCTCGATGCGCAGACGACGGCGCTCGTGTACATGATTTTCAAGTTCCTGCTGTACGACCTGGTCTTCGCCGTGCTCACGTTCTTCGCCTGGTCGGTCGGCGAGAGCTACGCGCGGGAGCGGTGGGGCGAGCGGCTGGCATCCTTCGACGCGCTGTTGCGCCGCGATCCGCTGAATGCCACGACCGGCCGCTCCGTTCTCGTCGGCGTCCTCTGGTCGCCCGCCGTCGCCGCCGGAGCGTTCGCCGTGGCCTTCGTTCCGCTGGCCCTGCACATCGTCCATCTGTCGATGGGCATCGGGACCGACATCGAGCTCGACCTCGGCGGGCCGCTGCTGCTGCTGCTATTCTCGGCGCTCGACGCCGTCGTCTTCCCCCTCGTCGCGCTTTTCCTGCTCGCCTGGACCCATCGCCGCCGCGTCCTGCCGGTCGGCATCGCGGCCGCGCTCGCGCTGGCCATGATGGGGGCGGTCTGCGATGTGCCGACCGATCCGTTCCTTCACCGCGTGCTCTTCGACTTCGGCGGCATGGCGGTGGCCATTGCAGTCTTTCTCTTCTACGACCTCCTGGCGATGGCCATCTCCCTCTTTCTCGGCGGGCTGATCACCATGGCCGCGCCGCTTCTCTCCGTTGCGCAGGGGCATCAGCTCTCGCAACTCGTGGCCACGATCGCCCTCCCCGCGGTCGCGCTGCTCGGTTTCGGTGCCGCCGCGCTGCTCACCCGGCGCGAAGTCGTCTACACGTACGAGGATCTGGCGCCGCACGTCCGGCGCATCGTGGAGCGCGAACGCGTCAAGGCCGAGATCGACGCTGCCAACCGCATCCAGGCCGCGCTCCTTCCAGTCGATGCGCCCTACGTCCGCGGCGCCTCGGTGGTCTCGCACTATCGCGCGGCGACCGAGATCGGCGGCGATTACTTCGACTTTCTTCCCATGCGGGACGGCGACATGGGAATCGCCTTCGGCGACGTCGCCGGACACGGACTGACCAGCGGGATCGTCATGGCCATGGCCAAGTCGGCGCTGCTGGTGCAGGTCGATGTCGATCCCGCACCGCGCATCGTCCTCGAGGTGCTGAACGAGATCGTCATGAAGACCGCTCCGCGGCGAATGATGATGACCTTCTTCTTCGGCCTGCTGGAGCCCAACACGCACCGCCTTCGTTTCGCGTCGGCCGGTCATCTCGATCCCTACGTCTTCCGCGCCCGCCACCGCAGGCTCGAGCCGCTGTCGTCCTGGGGTTTTCCGCTCGGTGTACGGCGGCGCGATCCGTTCCGCGAGCACACCGTCCAGTTCGCCCCCGGCGACCGGCTCATCCTCTACAGCGACGGACTGATCGAAGCCGTGGATGACGACGGCGAGCCGTTCGGATTCGAGCGCTTCGAGCGCGTGCTCATCGACTCCGGCCACCTGAGCGCCGAAGAAATCAAGAAGACGCTGCTCGGCTCCGTGCGCAAGTTCACCCGGAACCGCCCGCCGGAAGACGACCAGACGCTCGTCGTGGTGTCGTTCGACGCCCCCGCAGGCGTGGAGGAAGTGACCGAGGCGGAGTACGCCACGGCAACGTGATCCGAACGCCATTCGACATTGAACATTCCACATTCCTCGTCTACCCTCCCCACCATGGCGCAGCCCGAACCGAACAAGATCATCTACTCCATGATTGGGGTCTCGAAGTTTCATGGAAAGAAACAGGTCCTCAAGGACATCTACCTCTCGTACTTTTACGGCGCGAAGATCGGCGTCATCGGTCTGAACGGGTCGGGCAAGAGCTCGCTGCTGCGCATCCTCGCCGGCGCCGACAACGACTTCCTCGGCGAGACGGTGCTCTCGCCGGGACACACCACCGGCCTGCTCGAGCAGGAACCGCAGCTCGATCCCTCGAAAACGGTCCGGCAGATCGTCGAGGAAGGCGTGCAGCCGGTCATCGATCTGCTGAAAGAGTTCGACGAGATCAACAACTCCTTCGCCGATCCGGACGCCGACATGGACAAGCTTCTGGCGCGGCAGTCGAAAGTGCAGGACCAGCTCGATGCCACCGGCGCGTGGGATCTCGACTCGAAACTGGAAATGGCCATGGACGCGCTGCGCTGCCCGCCCGGCGAGACATCGGTCGGCATTCTTTCCGGCGGCGAGAAACGCCGCGTGGCCCTCTGCCGACTGTTGCTGCAGCAGCCCGACATCCTGCTGCTCGACGAGCCGACGAACCACCTCGACGCGGAGTCGGTCGACTGGCTGGAGCAGCACCTGCGCCAGTACGCCGGCACGGTCATCGCCGTGACGCACGACCGCTACTTCCTGGACAACGTCGCCGGCTGGATCCTGGAGCTCGACCGCGGCCACGGCATCCCGTTCAAGGGGAACTACTCCTCCTGGCTGGAACAGAAGAAGACGCGCCTGGAGCAGGAGGAAAAGACGGAGTCACAGCGCCAGAAGACGCTGGAGCGCGAGCTGGAATGGATCCGCATGTCGCCGAAGGGACGGCATGCCAAAGGAAAAGCGCGGATCAACTCGTACGAGACGCTGCTGCAACAGGAAGCGCAGCAGAAGATTCAGGAGCTGGAGATCTACATCCCGCCCGGCCCGCGGCTGGGCAACGTGGTGATCGAGGCGGACGGCGTGCGCAAGGCCTTCGGCGACAAACTGCTGATCGACGACCTCTCGTTCCGCCTCCCGCCCGGCGGGATCATCGGAGTCATCGGACCGAACGGCGCAGGAAAGACGACATTGTTCCGGATGGTCCTGGGGCGGGAGAAGCCTGACGCCGGGTCGCTGCGTATCGGCGACACGGTCAAGCTCGCGGCCGTCGATCAGGAGCGTCCCCTCGATCCCGACAAGACGATCTTCGAAGAGATCACCGGCGGCGGCGACCTCGTGCAGCTCGGGCCGCGCGAGATGCCGTCGCGGGCTTACGTGGCACGGTTCAACTTCTCCGGCCAGGACCAGCAGAAGAAGGTCGGCGTGCTCTCGGGCGGCGAGCGCAATCGCGTGCATCTGGCCAAGATCCTGAAGGAAGGAGCCAACGTCCTGCTGCTCGACGAGCCGACGAACGATCTCGACGTGAACACGCTCCGCGCGCTGGAAGAGGCGCTGGAGAACTTCGCCGGCTGCGCGATCGTGATCTCGCACGACCGCTGGTTCCTCGACCGCACAGCCACGCACATTCTGGCATTCGAGGGCGACTCGCGCGTCGTCTGGTTCGACGGAAACTACAGCGAGTACGAAGAGGACAAGCGCAGGCGCCTCGGCGCCGAGGCCGCGCAGCCGCACCGTATCCGCTACCGCCAGCTCACACGCTGAGCGCGGCGGCAGGGCAGCGCGATCTGCGCTTCATTCGTATCTAATCCCAACCGACGCCGATTTCTTGAACCGGCCGCTTCAATTTTCCGAATGATTGGGATCGCATGCAATACACAAGACGCTTAAATTGTGGGGTTTGGCTTCGGGGAGGGTACGGCGGAAAAGTTGCTCTCTGCTCCTGCATCCCAAGCAGGTTTCATCGTTCGCATCGCAGCAGGCAAACGAGATTCATCAGCAGCCATAAGGAGGAAATCCATGGCCCGAAAACGACTCCTGCTCTTTTTCGTGATGGTCTTCCTGGTAAGTATCGGCTCGGCTTTTGCCCAGGGCGTGCAGACCGCGACGCTGCAGGGCATGGTCACAGACTCGTCCGGCGCTCCACTGCCGGGTGTCACGGTGACGGTGAAGTCGCAGGCCCTGATGGCCGCGCGCACGGCGGTCACGAAATCCGGGGGCGACTACGTACTGCCCGGCCTGCCGCCCGGTGATTACTCGATCACCTTCGAGCTCTCCGGAATGCAGACGACCACGGTTCGCAGGAACCTGCCTCTTGGCCTGCAGACCGTCGTCGACGCAAAGATGAGAGTGGCGGCTGTCGCCGAGGCGATTACGGTCACCGCCTCAGCACCGACCGTGCTCGAAAATCAGACGGTCGGCGCCAATGTCAAGAAGGAGACAGTCGACACACTTCCGCTGGGCCGCACGCCGACGGCGATCGGTTCGCTGTCGCCGGGAGTCACGGGGGACCGCGGCGGCCGCGCCACGACGCCGGTCGGCAACCAGCTTTCGATCAACGGCGGCCTGGCCTACGACAACAATTTCCTGATCAACGGCGTGAACGTTCAGGACAACATCTTCGGACAGACCAATAACCTCTTCATCGAAGACGCGATCCAGGAAACGCAGGTGCTCACCTCCGGCATCTCGGCCGAATACGGCCATTTCACCGGCGGCGTTCTCAATGTCATCACCAAGAGCGGCGGCAACACGTTTTCCGGAACGTTCCGCGACGACATCACGAAGCCGAGCTGGACGGCGCTCACGCCGTACGAGGACGGCTTCCGCGGAAACGGCGTAGCGACCGGCAAGCCGGCTCCGCACGTCGGGCCTGTTTCCAACATTTACGAAGCGACGCTCGGGGGCCCAATCCTGCGCGATCGGCTGTGGTTCTTCGTGGCCGGCCGCGACCAGAAGTCGACGGCATCATTGCCCCTGGCGGTGACCGGCATCAATGTCGGGCAGCAGACGACGAACCGGCGCCCGGAAATCAAGCTCACGGGAAACCTCGGCGCCAGTCAGACGCTGCAAGGCGACTACATCAGCAATCCGTTCTCGCAGAACTACAACGCGCAGGTCGCACCGCTCACCGTGTCGGCTCTCGGCACGAACATCAAGGAGCCGAACAACACCACCGAGCTGTTCTACTCGGGCGTGTTCTCGTCGAACCTCTACGCCGAGGCGCGCGCATCGAAGAAGCACTTCGAATTCGTCGGTCTCGGCGGGCACCTGACGGACATTCCGGACAGTCCGTACCGCTCCAGCACGCGCGTCGCCGGTGTGGCGACCGCAGGTACGTTCAATGCTCCGTACTTCGACTCGACCGATCCCGAGAACCGCAACAACAAGCAGGCCTTCGTGGCGCTGTCCTACTTCCTGTCGAAACCGAACTGGGGGAGTCACGAGATCAAGGGCGGCTTCGAGCAGTTCGTCGACGAGCGCACCGGCGGCAACAGCCAGTCGGCCACCAGCTATGTCTTTTTCGGGGGCTACGCGACGAATCCCGACGGCAGCGCGATCATCGACGGCAACGGCGATCTCGTTCCGCTGTTCAACCCGCGTTCCGGCGGCGTCTCGCAGGAGACGCGCATTGCGAACTACATCGCCACTCGCGGCGCGAAGATCGACATCACCACGAATTCACTGTTCATCAATGACCGCTGGAACCTGAACAGTCACTTCAATTTCAACATCGGCGCGCGCTACGAAAAGACGCATTCCTTCGCCACGGGCGGAATCGTCGGCGTCGATACCTCGAATCTCGTGCCGCGCCTGGGCGCGTCGTATGACCCGACCGGCAACGGCAAGTACAAAGTCGACGTCACATACGCGCAATACGTCGGCCGTTACAACCCGGGCATCGTCAACCAGAACAGCCCTGTCGGCAGTCCGAACCTCCTGTACGGCTACTACGTCGGACCCCAGGGCCAGGGGCGGGACTTCGCTCCCGGCTGGGATCCGAACAACTACCAGTTCTACTTCGCCCGCGTGAACAGCGCGACCGTGTTCTTCGCGCCGGGAATGCACACGCCGATCAGCAAGGAGTGGACGATCTCGGGCGGCACCGCCCTGACAAACAACGGGTGGCTGAAAGCGACCCTCACCGATCGCAAGTACGCCGACTTCATCGAAGACTTCCGCGTGATTTCGAACGGCTGCACGAACGTGACGCTCGGCGGCATCGACGCCGGCTGCGTCGACAACATCCTGTACAAGAACAGCAACCTGCCGAAACGCGAGTACCAGGCGTCGGAACTGCAGGCGCACTACGACATCCTGCGCCAGTGGGGCGTCGAAGGAAACTGGACGCACCAGTTCAAGAACGACGGCAACTACGAGGGCGAGGGCGGTCAGGCGCTGGGGACGTCGGGAGTCGGCAATTACCCCGAGATGCAGGACCCCCGTGAAATTGTGGTCGGCCGTCTGTCCCAGTACGAGTCCGACCGAATTCGCCTCTGGAGCACGTACAATTTTGACTGGCAGCGTTTTGGCGGCTTGGGCGTCGGCCTGCTGTGGCGTTACGACTCGCCGCTCACGTTCAGCTACACAGCGAATCTTGCGCGATCGGCGGCCTCGAAGGCGCTCAACCCCGGCTACCACGGTGTCGGCAATTCCGTCACGATGTTCTTCGGCGACCGTGGCGCCGGCCAGTACAACGCCACGTCGGTCTTCGACCTGTCGCTGCAGTACAGCCTCCCGATTTCGAAAGTGACTCCATGGGTCAAGTTCGACGTGCAGAACGCGCTCAACAGCAAGACTCTGCTCACGTACAACACCACGATCGTGGCCGACCCGAACAGCCCGAACGATGCGCTCGGATATCCCACCGGCTTCACGAAAGCCGCGACGTTTGGCCGCCCGGTGTCGGCGACCAGCTATGTGATCCCGCGCACCTACCTGCTGTACGCCGGCATCCGGTTCTGACCGAATCCGCAGTGTGCTTGGGACGGGGCGGCTTCGGCCGCCCCGTTTTTTTGAACATCCTCATGAAACGGATCGGCACCCTCCTGGCGTCCATCGCCATCGCAACCGCCGCCTTCGCACAACTGTCGTCGAAGTTCATCGCCTGGCCGGATGGGCCGGTGAAGTTCCTGATGACGCGAGAGGAAGCGCAGCAATGGCGCTCGTTGCGCTCCGACGCGGACGCGCGGGCCTTCATCGAGCTCTTCTGGGCGAAGCGCGATCCGACACCCGATACGCCGCGCAACGAATTCCGTGAAGAGTTCGAGCGGCGCGTCGATTTTGCCGACAGGAATTTCCCCGGCGCCGCCGGCCGCGGAGCGCTCAGCGACCGTGGCCGGGCGCTCATCCTTCTCGGCCCGCCGTACCGACTGAGTGCAAGCGCCGGCGCGCAGATCAACGGCCTCGGCATCAGCGTGGCCGGCCGCGGCGGTGCTTCGGCCGCGACGCCCCGAGGTCCAACCGCGGATCCCGACATGCAGTACTGGATGTATGCGCATACGAACAAGCCGAAGTTCATCACCCAGTCGGACTTCACGCTCGTCTTTGCCCGTCGAGAGCAGGGAGAATGGCAGCTCGCAACGACCGAGCGCACGAACCCGGAGCAGGTCCTCGAGCAGGCCGTGAACGCGTACATCGTCTCGCCGAAGCTCACCAGGCCGCCGCTGTACACACTGCCTCCGCCGCCGCGGAGCACATCGTTCAAGAGCGCCGATCTCAAAACGGCATACGAGCAGTTCCGCGCCGGCGACACGGACTCTGTCGGCTCGGCGGATCTCACCTGGGGCGAGTTCGTCACCTCCGAGGGGGTGCATTTCATTTCGGCGCAACTGTACCTGCCGGCCGGCAGCGACATCGCGGCGGGACGGAGGGTCACGTCATTCGCCGTCGTCGAGGACCCGTCGGGAACGATTCTCGACGTCAAAGAAGACGACGTCCCGATGGCCGCGGCGGGCAAAGACGCGTACATCGATCGCTCGGTGCAGCTCGAGCCGGGCACGTACAACGCGACATTCGGCATCGCGGACGGCGGACGGATTCTCGCCGCCTCACGCGCCATCATCACGGTGACGGGACTCGATCCTGCCGCGGCGGGCACCTCGCCGCTTCTGCTCGCGACTACGATCATCCCGCTGAAAACGAACTGGCAGCCGCTCGATCCCTTCACCTTCGGAGGCTTCAAGGTCATCCCCAAGGGAGACTCGGTCTTCGACGTCGGCGGCGACCTCTGGTACTTCCTCGAGATGCGCAACCCCGGCCTGACAGACAGCGGGAAACCGAACGTGCGCGTGCAAGTCGACATCGAGGGGAATACGGAGAAGGGACGCGTGCGGAGTGGTCTGCCGATGCGCGACGCACCGCTCGCGCCGCTCAAGGACGAATGGCACCGCTACGCTCTCGGTTTCGCAATCCCGCTCGACGGCTTCCGCCCGGGCAATTACACGATCAGAGTCCACGTTGTGGACGTCGTGCTGGGCAGGGATTACGAGTTCGAGAAGGCCTTCCGTGTCCGCGGCTAGGCGCGCGCTCGCCGCCGCGGCACTGTTGCTTGCGCTCGCCTGCGGCCGTGCGCCAGAAACGCACTTCCAAAATGCGCCCGTCATCCTCGTGTCGATCGATACTCTGCGCGCCGATCACTTGACGGCATTCGGCGCGAAGGTCGTCGACACCCCGGCGATCGATCGCCTTGCGCACGACGGCATCGTCTTCGAGAACGCCTACTCGCACGTTCCGCTGACGTTCCCGTCACACGCCAGCATCATGACCGGCCGGCTGCCGTATCAGAACGGCGTCCGGAGCAACATCGGGTACAAACTCGATGCGAACGGACAATCACTGCCGCAGTTGCTGGCGAAGAACGGTTACGCCACCGGCGCCGCCGTGTCCGCGTACGTCCTCCGCGGCGAAACCGGACTGCGCTCGATCTTCGGCTTCTACGACGACTCCATGCCGGTGTGGGAATCGGCCACGTTGGGCGCGATCCAGCGCCCCGGCAATGAAACTGTTCGCGCGGCCCTCGGATGGCTCGACAAAGTGGAAAGGCATCCGTTTTTCCTCTTTCTGCATCTCTTCGAGCCGCACTCGCCGTACGAACCGATCGAGCCGTTTCGAACAAAATACGCGGCCAGTCCGTACGACGGCGAAATCGCCACCGCCGATTTCTACCTCGGGCACTTTCTCGACGAGCTGCAGCAGCGCGGGCTCTATGACAAGGCGCTGATCGTCCTTTGCGGCGATCACGGCGAAGGCCTCGGCGATCACGGCGAAGCGGAGCACGGCGTGCTGCTCTATCGCGAAGAGCTCCACGTACCGCTCATCGTGAAGCTTCCCGGCGAGAGCATGGCCGGCAAACGCGTCGCCGCGCCGGCGCAGCTCGTCGACATTCTTCCCACGATCATCGGCGCGGTCGGTGGCAACGTGCCGGCAGGACTTCCCGGGATGTCGCTCATCGATCTCGCCCGGCATCCGCAAACACGCGAGATCTACAGCGAGACGATGTACCCGCGCCTGCACCTCGGCTGG
>DATFUW010000613.1:0-2817 GCA_035260605.1 Thermoanaerobaculia bacterium
CGCCCCACGGGCCTTGTCGACGACGATCTGGCAGATCCCGCCGCGGTCGCGCAGGTCGATGAACGTCAGCTCGCCGAAGTCGCGCTGCTTCTGCACCCACCCTGCGAGGACGGTCGATTGACCGACGTGTTCGAGACGCAGCGTGCCGGCGGAAACGCGGTTCATGACGGACCAGGCAACGATGAGCGAGGAACGATCAACGAGGAACGGCTTCCGTGTCCGTCGTGCATCGTTCGAGGGTCATCGCTTCAAGTATTCCTCCTTGTACTCCAGGTAATGCGTCCACCACACATCGAGCCGCGCGATCTCCGCGACGGTGAGCGGGCGCCGGACCCGGGCGGGGACGCCGACGACCAGCGTGCGCGGCGGCACCTGCATTCCCTCGGGGACGAGCGCGCCGGCGCCGACGAGAGCCAGTTCGCCGACCACCGCGCCGTCCAGCACGCGCGATCCCATTCCGATCAGCGCGCGGCGTTCGATCGTACAGCCGTGCACGACGGCAGCGTGTCCGATCGTCACCTCTTCCGCGATCCGCACCGGGTGCGTGCCCTTGGTGACATGCAGCGTGCAGTTGTCCTGGATGTTCGTACGCGGGCCGATTCGAATGGAGTGCACGTCCGCGCGGACCACGGTCCCGTACCAGATGGACGCGTCGTCGCCCAGCTCGACGTCGCCGATGATGGTCGCATTCTCCGCCACGAAGACACCGGCGCCGAATCGTGGTTCCTTCCCCCGGTACGCGCGCACGATCATGCGCGCCGGAGAGTAGCACGTTTAGAATCGTCGTCATGGCCGCCAGAATCGCGTTCCGCTACCGTGCGCACGAGGTCTCGCGAATGGAAGCATTCAGCGATGTGACCTTCGGATTCGCACGCTCGCGAATCCTCTTCTCCCTCGAGGTCCCGAAACCATACGACGCGCTCATGTAGACCAGGGCGGCTTCTTCCGTTCGCCTGCTGCGTTCTCATGTTCATCGCCATCCGGCTCAATCACCAAGAGTTCTTTCGCCGCGACGCCCTTCAGGACCGCACCGCCTTCGCCCTGAACATCGCCCTGCTCGTCATCCTCTTCTACGTCGATCCGCTGAAGTTCATGTTCGTTGCTCATGGGAAGGGAGATCATCGGCGGAGAGCACGTGGGCCTGACGGTGCACAGGCGCGCTCGCTGTTCACGATCTACGGACGAGTGGCCTGGAATCGCCAAGACGGTACCGCGCAACCGTTCGAGCTGGTGGCGATCGCACCCGATCTCTGCGTTGCTCGTCATCATCAACGATGTCACCGCATCGCCTCCTCCTCGCGCCTTGATCTCGCGCGCAATCGTCACCAGCGGCGGTACCGTTTTCGCGATTCCAGGCCACCAGCTTTCACCGCGGGCAGTTGGCTGCTCGCGGCAATGTACCGTCACGCCGAAACGCAGAGCGACGCGCTGGATCTGAACGTGATCGAACGGCTCATGACGCGAACGAGTTTCTACGACCATGCCGCCACCGGATTGTTCGGGTTGCTCTCGGTGGCCCTGGCGGACACGGCGATCGGACTGGCCGGTCCGATCTACTTCCCGCGTTCATTCCAAAGACGGCCATCGGGTGGGTGATGGGCGCGAAGCGCCGCGGGATGGAAGCGGCGCTTTCAACGCCATAGCTTCCACGTCCACGCGCCCCAGAAGACGGCCCAGACGACGCTGAGCGCGGCGGTGCCGAGCGTCGCCGCCGCGGCGCCGAAATGATCGGACGCGATTCCTGCGATCAGGCTGGAGACGCTCATCGTCAGCGTGACGAATCCGTAGTCGGCGGCGAAGACGCGGCCACGGATGCCGTCCGGAACTTCGCGTTGCAGCCCGTAGGTCGACGTCTGCCACTGCGCGCCGCCGCCGAGGTGTGCGATGAAGATCGCCGCGGAGCCGATGGCCAGCGACGGGGAAAGCGCCAGACCGGCGTAGCCGAGCCCGAAAAGCAGCACGCAGAAGGCCATCAGCCGGTACTGCGCTTCGTCGCGGCTGGAGAGCGCGCGGACGACGAACGGCCCGACGAGTGCACCGAGCCCCCGTGCGGCGAAGAGCATCCCGATGCCGAAGGCGCCGGCGCGAAAGACTTCTTTTCCGAAGACGCTCAGCAAGGCGACGACGCCGGCGCCGAGGCCGTAGCCGCCCTTCGAGGTCAGGAGTGCGAGCACCCGGGGGTTCTCGCGCGCGTAGCGGGCGGTCTGCCGCATCGATTCGAGCAGCGGCGGCTGCTCGTGATGCGGCGGCCGCGTTTCGGAGAAGCGGGCTCGCATCCGCCAGAGGATGCATGCCGAGGCGAGAAAGCTGATCGAATCGACGACGAACGAGGTGTCGCGTCCGAAGCGCATGGTCACCACGCCTCCGACGGCCGCGCCGACCGCGAGCATCGTCCCCCAGGCCGAGCCCATGAGCACGTTCGCCGCCGCGAGGTCTTCGAGCGGCACGATGTTCGGCAGCGCGGCCTGCGATGCGGGCTCGAAGTAGGCCGAGCCGATGGAGATGAGGACCACGCCGGCGTAGGCGAACGGCAGCGCGGCCGGCGTGCGCGCCAGCAACGGCAGCAGGCAGGCGCCGCAGCGCGCGAGGTCGACCGCGATCATCAGCCTGCGCCGGTCGATCCTGTCGACAGCGTGCCCGGCGACCGGCGTGAAAAAGAAGATCGGGAGCGATTGGCAGAGAAGCATCAGCGAGGCCAGCGTGGCCGATCCGGTGAGCTGCAGGACGAGGTCGAGCAGGGCGACGGTGAGAAACCAGTCCCCGCCGAGAGAGATCAGCGATCCGGCATAGAGCAGGCGGAAGTCGCGATTGCGGCGG
>DATFUW010000614.1:0-3134 GCA_035260605.1 Thermoanaerobaculia bacterium
CGCGCCCACCCCCGCCCTCGTTCGTCCGGCCTTCAAAGCGGCGGCGCTCGAGCCCGCGCCGCTCCCCGATCCGAGGATCGATTCCATCGAGCCGGTGAAGGCCGCAGCCTTTCCGCTGGCGGTCCGTCGGGTCGTGCTCGACGCCGGCCACGGCGGCACCGATCCCGGCGCCTCCGCGGGCCCGCTGACGGAGAAAGACATCACGCTCGACATCGTGGAGCGCCTGCGTAGCCTGCTGCAACGAGGCGGGTTCGACGTCGTCATCACGCGAACGGACGACCGCCTGATCCCGCTCCGCGAACGGGCCCGCATGGCCAACAGTTCCGGGGGCGACATCTTCGTGTCGGTGCACGTCAACTCCATCCGCGATCACCGCATCAGCCACGGCGTGGAGACGTACTACCTCGGTCCGACGAAGGATCCGCTGCTGACCCGTCTGGCGGCGGAGGAGAACGGCACGTCCGGGTATTCGATCGCCGATCTGCGGCAGCTTCTCGACCGTGTGTACGCCGACGTGCGCCGCGACGAATCGCACCGGCTGGCCGACGACCTGCAGCAGCAGCTCTTCACCGGTCTCCGCGGCAACGACCCGGGACTGGAAAACTGGGGCGTCAAACGGGCGCCTTTCATCGTCCTCGTAGCCACCGACATGCCCGCCGTGCTGGCGGAAGTGGGATGCCTCTCGAACGACCGCGAGGCCGCGATGCTGCGGCGGCCCGACTACCGGCAGCAGATTGCGGAGGCGCTGTTCCACGGGATCGGCGCCTACGCCAGGAAAGGAACCTAGCGCATGGCCAGCAGTGACGTGCTTCACGTCGGAATCGACCTCGGAACCTCCCGCAGCTCGATCTCCGCCTCGAACGGCGAACGGTTCGTCGTCGACAGCTTCGTTGGATGGCCCGCCGACATGGTGGCCAGAAAAATCCTCAAGCGGTCGGTCCTCATCGGGCACGAGGCAGTGACCAACCGGACCATGCTCGACCTGCACCGGCCGCTCGAACGCGGACTGCTCAAAGAAGGATCGGAAAAGGATGTCGAGGCCGTCCGGGAGCTGCTGCGCCATCTTCTCGGACTGGTCGGGGTGAAGAAGAACGGGAAGGTCGAGGCGGAGAACGTTCGAGCCGTCGTCGGCGTCCCCGCGGCCGCGCTGCGGACCAACAAGCAGTATCTGCGCAACTCGATGAAGGGGGTGGTCGACAGCCTGATGATCGTCTCCGAGCCGTTCGCCGTGGCCTACGGTCTCAACGCGCTGCTGCACACGATGATCATCGATATCGGCGCCGGCACTACGGACTTCTGCGTCATGCGCGGCCGCTATCCGAGCGAGGAAGACCAGCGCACGCTGACCGTGGCGGGCGACTCGATCGACACGCACCTGTTCAATCTCATCCGCGAGCGCTATCCCCAGGCGAACATCACGCTCTTCATGGTGCGTGAGTGGAAGGAGAAATACAGCTTCGTCGGCGAGGCGCCGCAGCGGGCCATCGTCACCGCGCCGGTCAAGGGCGTTCCGACGGAGCTCGACATCACCAAGGAGATCCGGACCGCCTGCGAGACGATCCTCCCGCCGGTGGTCGAGACGATGCTCGATCTGCTGTCGCGCGTGGAACCGGAGTTCCAGGAGCGCGTGCGCAACAACATCATTCTTTCCGGCGGCGGTGGGCTGATTCGCAACCTCCCCCGGGCGCTCGAGGACGCGCTCCGTCAGGTCGGCGGCGGAAAGGTCACGTACATGGAGGATCCGGTGTTCGTCGGGTCCGACGGCGGACTGGCGCTCGCGCTCGACGCCCCCGACTCCGACTGGGAACGGCTGTCGGCCTGACGTGCGCGGCGTGCTCCTGACCGCCGGCATCGTCCTGCTGATCCTCTACCTCTACGCGCAGATCGTCCGGCGGACCTCGATGTTCTACCCGTCGCGGTACCCGGTCGGGAACTGGAACGCCGAGTCGTATGCGGTCCACCCGCAGGAAATCGCGTTCCGCTCGGATCACCACACGCTGCACGGCTGGCTCTTCGAAGGGTCGCCGGCTGCGGGGCGGCCCTCCATGATCTGGTTCCACGGCAATGCCGGCAACATCACCGACCGCGCACCGATGGCGGCAGAATTCGCCCGGCGGGGGATCTCCGCATTGCTGTTCGACTGGCGCGGGTATGGAAAGAGCGAGGGGACGCCGACGGAGTCGGGGCTGTACCACGATGCACTCGCCGCAACCGACTTCCTGCTGCAGGCCCGCGGCGGCGGCGAGATCGTGGCGTACGGCGAATCGCTCGGCGGACCATACGCCGCGTACGTGGCCGCGCATCGGCAGGTCCGCTGCGTGGTGATCGAGAACTCCATGCCCTCGCTGGCGGCGATGGCCAGCGCCCTCTACCGGCCGTTCCCCATGGGCATCTTCGTCCCATGGGCCCTCACCACCACGCGCTGGCTCAACCGCGCCGGCGTGCCGGTGCTGGTGATGCACGGAAAACGCGATCCGGTCATCCCGTTCGAGCTCGGGCAGCAGCTCTACGAAGGCCTGCACGTGCCGAAGACGATGTTCGTCTCCGAAACGGCGGGGCACTGCGAGATTGCCACGGCCGAGCCGGAGCGCTACTACGATACCGTCGTACGCTTCATCGCCTCACCTACTTCACAAACGCGGTGAAGTCCGTCTGCCCCGTCATGCTGCCGAAGGCGCTGGTGAACTGCTTGACCGTTCCGTTCGTCGTGTCGGTGAGAGTCACCTCGATGCGGAGCGGCGTCGCGGTGCCGTACAGCACGGCGATCGTCGGATGCCCCTGCGCGTCGGTGTTCCCCTGGTCGAGCATCTTCAGCAGAAGCTCGATGTTGTTGGCGCTGTTGAAGTAGAAGAACGCGGTTTCGTAGTTCGCGCTGCCGAACCCGGTCACCGGCTTGACCAGAGCCGCCGTGTCCACGGGGTTGTTGTCGAACGCGTTCCGATACCGCACCGTCGCCTTGAACCTGCCGTTCAGCAGGCATGCGGTGTTGGCGTCGGGAACGCAGGGCAACGGCTGGGAACCGCTGCCCGGCGACAGCCACTGCTGGATGAAGCCGTATGTGTTCGAGAACGCCCCGTCGACGATGTAGTTCGAAGCGTCACAGCCGGCCTCGGGAGTCGCTCCACACGCCCCGA
>DATFUW010000615.1:0-7907 GCA_035260605.1 Thermoanaerobaculia bacterium
AGCGTGGCCAGATCGGGGATCAGTCCCGTGAACCAGAACAGCAGCGAGACCGTGGCGTACGTCGAGACCGCGAACACGTCCCACATCAGCGGGCTGCGGAACTGCGGCCACAGCGTCATCGTGTTCGGATACGGAAACAGCCAGTACGCGTACCACGGCCGGCCGACGTGCAGCATGGGGAAGATGCCGGCCGCTGCGACGGCGAACAGCGTCATCGCCTCGGCGAAACGATTGATCGACGTGCGCCACTGCTGGCGCAGCAGCAGCAGAATGGCCGAGATCAGCGTGCCGGCGTGCCCGATGCCGATCCACCAGACGAAGTTGATGATGGCAAATCCCCATCCGACCGGGTGGTTGATTCCCCAGATTCCCGTCCCGACGAACACCAGCTCGCCGATCGCCGCCGTCAGCACCAGCACCAGGAACGCCGCCAGGGTGATGCCGATCGACCAGGCCACCGGCATCTTGCCGCGCAGGACGATCGAGCTGATGTGGTCGGTGATCGAGGCATACGTGTGCCCCGGTTCCAGCACGGGACGGGGAAGGAACCGCGCCGGGACCTTCTCCAGCTGGGTGGTCGGTCGGATCTCGTGAATCGGGCGTTCAGGTTCGGCCATGCGTTCTCGAATCAGGAAGTTCGAACTGAAGCAATTCGAAAATCGAAATTCATCCTTCTTTGATCTCCGGATTCGGGTTTCGAATCACTCCCAGGTACGTCGTTCTCGGCCGGGTATTCAGGACTTCGAGCAGCGCGTAATTCGTCGGCTCCTTCTTCAGGCTGGCCACGGCGCTGTTGGGATCGTTCTTGTCGCCGAAGACGATGGCCTGCGTGGGGCAGGCCTGCTGGCAGGCGGTGAGAATCTCGCCGTCGCGCACGGGGCGATTCTCGCGCTCGGCCTTGATCTTCGCAGCGTTGATGCGCTGCACGCAGTATGTGCACTTCTCCATGACGCCGCGCGTGCGGACGGTGACGTCGGGATTGCGCATTGGCTCGAGCGCCGGCGTGTCGTAGTCGCTGTAGAAGTAGAAATTGAACCGCCGCACCTTGTACGGGCAATTGTTCGCGCAGTAGCGCGTCCCGACGCAGCGGTTGTACGTCATGTCGTTGAGGCCTTCGGCGCTGTGTGCTGTGGCCTCCACCGGACAGACCGGCTCGCACGGCGCTTGCTCGCATTGCATGCACGGGATCGGCTGATGGTAGATCTTCGGCTCCTCGGCCGTCCCTTTGTAGTAGCGGTCGATGCGCAGCCAGTGCATCTCCCGCTCGCGCCACACCTGGTCCTTGCCCACCGTGGCGATGTTGTTCTCCGACTGGCAGGCGATCACGCATCCGTTGCAGCCGGTGCAGACCGACTGGTCGATGACCATGGCCCAGGCGTGGCCGGTGTACGCGAAGGTGGGGTAGATCGTCTCCTGCCGCGTCTTCTCGTCGACCGCGCCCTCCCCCAGGACGAAGTTGGGGTTGCGGCGGTACTCCTCGAAGCTCGCCTCGCGGATGATTGCCCGGTCGCCGCCAACATCGGTCGCGTTCAGGTCCTGATGCTCCTGCGTACAGCCGATGTGATACGACTCCTCGCCGGTGAGAACGATCTGCGCCCCCGGCCCGCCGTTCATGGCCTCGGACATGCGGAAGGGATAGACGTCGACGCCGACCGTGCCCTCAGGCGGCGAAGCGACCCGCCCACCGCGGACACGCCCGTAGCCGAAATGCAATGTCGCACAGCCGTCCGGATGTCCCGCAACGACCCACAGCGGCACGCGGAGCTTCCGGCCGCGGTAGGCGACGTCCGCCAGGATCGTGCTGCGCTCATTGACGAAGGGAGCGCGCCGTGCTTCGTTCCATCCGATCGCGTCCGCCGTGTTCGGACTGACGAGCAGAACGTTCTCCCACGTGATCTTGGTCTGCGGCTTCGGAAGCTCCTGGAGCCAGGCGATGTTCGCGAACCGGCCGTCGTAGATCGTCGGATCGGGGCGGAGCTGGAGCTCGAGACCCGCTGCCGGCGGCTGGACGTTCGCGGCCGGCGGAATGGACGTGGAGGCTGCCATGCTCTTCGCCGGCAGCGCCGAACCGCCGATCACTCCGTCGTTGAGCCACTTGCGCCAGGTATCCTCGAACGCGGCGCCGAGGCCGGCGCGCTGCGTCCAGTAGCCGCGCACCTGATCGTACGGCGTGACGTCCAGGCCGCCGATCAGCGCGCCCAGGACCTCGTGCGGCGACCGGCCGTTGTAAAGCGGCGCGATCAGCGGCTGGATGATGGAGATCGTCCCCTCGTGCCCGCGCACGTCACTCCATGACTCGAGATAGTGCGTCTCGGGAATGTGCCAGTGCGAGAGGATCGACGTTTCGTCGTAGTAGAGGCTGAGGTGCGCGCGGAAGGGCACCCGCTTGTAGGCCTGCATGAAGCCGAAATCGGCCGGCGCATCGAACACCGGGTTGCCGCCCAGGACGATCAGCGCCTTGACCGCGCCGTTGTTCATGTCGGCCACGAGCTGGCGGAGCGATTCGAGTTCGTCGACCGGCGCCACTTCGACCGGATCGGTGATGGTGAGCGTCGAGCCGATGTTCCCCATCGCCTGGTTGATGGCCATGGCCACGGCGTGCACTTCGGGCGGCTGGTCTTCGCCGGCGATGACGATGCTCGCCCCGCGGTTCTTCTGCAAGTCACGGACGACAGCCGCGACCCAGTCGGCCCGCACGTTCCCGGCCGGAGCCGCAGCTCCGAGGCCCAGCCCGGCGGCAACGGCCCGCGCCCATGACGCGACTTCCGACTGCCGCACGGCGATCCGGTGATCCGCCAGCGCGCCGACGCCCGTGGGGAAAGACTCGATGGCATACAGCCGGTTGATCGAGGTGGTCACGCCCTGCCGCACCCGCCGCCGGTCGGCGAAATCGCGCGCGTAACGCAGATGCCCGGGTCCCTCATCGGTGAACGCCGAATCGAGCGACACGACCACGTTCGCCTTGTCGAAGTGATAAACGGCGTGAACGTCGCCGCCGAAGGCCAGCCGCAGCCCCGCGCGTTCGTTGTCGCCGCTCACCGGCTCCCACTGATGCCACTGCATGCCGGGGTATTGCCCGAGGAGCTGCCGGATCTGCGCGCCGAGCGTCGGCGAGGTGACGGTCTGCGTCAGGAGCCGGAGTGTGCCGCCGTTCGTCGTCGCCGTCTTCAGCGCCGGCTGCAGGAGGGCGATGAACTCGCTCCAGGTGGAGACCTCGCCGAGATGGCGGACCACCTGCGAGCGGTCGGGATCGTACAGGCCGAGGATCGACCCCTGCATCAGCGAGTCGGAGGCGCCGAGACTCGACGGGTGATCGGGGTTCCCTTCGATCTTCGTCGGCCGTCCCATGTGGCTCTCGACGAGGACGCCGGTCCCCACGCCGCGCAGCGGCATGGCGCTGGCGAAGAAGAGCGGCTGCCCCGGAATGAGGTCTTCCGGCTGCTTGATGTAGGGGATGATCTGTTCCGCCGGCCGGTTGCAGGCCGTGAGCCCCGCGAGGGCGACCGAGGCCCCCATCAGCTTGACGAAGTCGCGGCGATGCAAGCCGTCGTCGAGCGCCGCGGCGTGCTGCGGAAACTCGTCATGCACGAAGTCGTCGAAGGAGGGGTCGCGCGACAATTCCTCCAGGCTGCGCCAGTACTCGCGCCCGCGGAGAGCGCCGATACGCGCGCGGAATTCGGTCAGATCGACTTTCTTGCTCATCGTCTCCAGCGGTTCACGTCGCTCAGTAGTGGCACGTCGAACAGCTCGTCAATACTCTCGGTCCCTGGATCTTGTATTCGCGGACCAGCTTCGGTCCGAGCTCGGCCTGATCGACCGGAACGTACGCCATGTTGAAGACCTGATCGCGCGGACGAACGTAGAGCTGCGGATTGCGGTGGCAATTCAGACACCACTGCATCGTCAGCGGCGCGTACTGATACGTGAGCGCCATCTTGTCGATGCGTCCGTGACAGGTCGCGCACCCGACGCCTTTCGCGACGTGGATGCTGTGATTGAAGTGCACGAAATCGGGGAGCCGGTGCACGCGCGACCACACCAGCGGCTTGCCCGAGGCGAAGCTGTTGCGCACCGGGGCGAGCATCTCGGCATTCGTCCAGATCTCCTTGTGACAGTTCATGCAGGTGGCGATCGGCGGAATCCCGGCGAAGTTCGATGTCTCGACCGACGTGTGGCAGTAGCGGCAGTCGATCCCCAGTCCTCCGACGTGATGCTGATGGCTGAATGGTACCGGCTGGTCGCGGCGGATCCCCTGATCCGTCGCCAGCGGCGAGCGTACGATTCCGCCGATCACCCAGAAGACAAAGGCGACGATGAATACCGCGCCGAAAATCGTCACGCGGGAAAGCGTGTTGGTGCTGCGATGGAAAATCTGAGCCATTCGAGGCTGGTACCACCCGGCTTCCTCGGTGGGCGAAGGGGAACTACCACCGCGGC
Source organism: Thermoanaerobaculia bacterium (assembly GCA_035260605.1). Taxonomy (GTDB): domain Bacteria; phylum Acidobacteriota; class Thermoanaerobaculia; order Gp7-AA8; family Gp7-AA8; genus Gp7-AA10. Next base: position 4,438 of record DATFUW010000615.1, read on the forward strand.
GGTGCCGCGGGATCATACTCAATTCACGCCGCGATGCAACACATCAGGTAGTGACACGCGACACACCGCCCGATACGACGAGCGCCATTACGCTCGGGCTGTCGACCGCCAGACGCTCCACGCGCGAGCTCGGAACGACCACGAGCGTGCCGGCCATGCTGTACGAAAACGGAAGATAGACTGCGACTTCACCGGGCAATCCCAGAAACGCCAGGTCATCCTGGGTCATGAATCCGAGGGTCCGCAGGCCGTCGGAGATCGATACGGCCACCGGCCTGTTGAAACGTTTCTGGTCGCCGACAAAGGCCTCGAGCAGGTCGCGGATCGAGGCGTAGACCAGGCGGACCAGCGGCGCGCGCGTGAACAACAGCTCGGTCCACTGGAGGAATTTTCGCACGAAGAAGTTCGACGCCAGCGCACCGATGAGAATCAGCAGCGCAATGGTGAGCGCGAACCCGACTCCGGGGATCGGCAGATCGAGCAGCCGGTCGATCCGGATGAACGCCTCCCAGAGCAGATAGAGCGTCACCGCGATCGGGACGACGATGATCAGACCGCGCAGGAAGTTCTTGACCAGCCAATTCATTCGGCGAGTTTATGACGATCCCGTTTTTGCCCCGCTCTTTTCGATCTGCGTCCCGGCCGGAGAGATCAGGTACCACTCGGCCCCGAACCCCTTCACCCCCTCGCCCTTGGTGTCGCCCGGCGCCTTGTCGTCCTTGTTGCGGTAGAGCGGCCAGCCGCTGTAGGTGACCTGCTTGGTGGCGTCGGGGCGGTCGATCGTGCCGAGCTTCGACGCGTCGACGCCGCTTCCGCCGTTCGGCTGCTGCGAGGCGACGAGCGGCGGCCACTCGTTCGCGCAGTCGCCCGTGCAGGCACTCCCCTGCGCCGGCTTGTCCTTCATGAAGATGTAGAGGCTTCGTCCGGTGCCGTCGGCGAGAACTTGCCCGTACCGGGGACTGTTCTGAACGGTCACCACTACCGGAGGCGGCGGAACGTTGGGAGCGGAGGTGCTCGTGGCGGTCGCGGTATCAGTCGCAGCCGTCGCGGTGGAGTTCGCCTCATTCCCCTGCGAGCAGGCGACCAGAATGAGCAGCATTGCGGAAATCGTGAGTGCTCGATGCATGATGATGCAGTCTCCAGCGGCTGGCGCACGCAACAGGTGTGCCGATGTCGGGATCGTCAAAGATCGTTCGGCCGGCTGAGAGCCGGCCCGACATGGCCGGAGATCGCGGCGGCGGCGCGGCGGAACCGTTCGTCCCTGGAGCCGCGGACGAGTTCGTATTGCGCCTCGAAATCCTCGAGCGTCCGCCGAAAGGCCTCGTGCACTGCCACGCGCCTGTCGCCGCTGTCGCGCACCGGATCGGCGACCCACGGCACGTCGACGTCCAGGAGCAGGTAGAGCTCGGCGCGCCGCGCCCGGGCCTCTGTCTCGACCCACGCCGGACAAGCGCCGAAATGATGCCGGCTGTAGACGACCGTACTGAGGAGATCGGTATCGAGGATGATCAGCCCGGACGGCGCCGACAGCGCGAGATCCTCCAGCGCGATCTGCCCTCTGGCGATGGGAACGACGTCCAGAAACTCGAGCTCCCGCGCCAGGGGCTCGGCATACTGGCGCGAATATTCGGGCACCTGGGGCACCGAGAAATGCGCCGCCAGTGCCCGCGCCAGCGCGGACTTGCCGGTCGACTCCGCCCCCGTCACGCAGACGCGGAACGGACGAGTGACTTCTTCCATTCGATCCATCCGATGACTGCGAGCACCACGAACGAGCCGTACAGCAGCGTGCTCGCGTACAACCGCTGCACGAGGAGCATCCAGGTGGTCACGCCGTCGACGGCGATCCACACCAGCCAGTTTTCGATCCACTTGCGTGCCGTCATCGCTTCGCCCGCGACGGAGAACGCGGTCGTGGCGGCGTCCGAGTACGGCATCGACGCGTTCGTGTAGCGGTGCATCGTCCAGCCGAGCAGCGCCGCGGAAACCGCTCCCAGGATGAGCGTGACGATCCAGCCAGCGAGCGGCGTGCGCGACACAGGGAGCTGCGAACGATTGCGGCCGCCGTGCAGCCATTGGTACCAGCCGTAGGCGATGAGTCCCAGATAGACGGCCTGCAGCCAGGCGTTCGCGTACAACCTCGCCTGCCAGAAGATCCAGCCGTACATCAGAACGCTGATCACGCCCGTCGGCCAGCACCAGATGTTCTCCCGCGCGGTGAGCCAGATGCTCACCAGCGTGATCACCGCGGCGACGATCTCGAATGCGCTCACAGGCCGGCCCGCAGGGTCAGCACCACGTTGCGGGTGGCCTGCGGGTAGAAATAGGAGATTCCGTCGAGCGTCCCGGCCGGCGTGAAGAACTCGTAGCTGTAGCCGCTGGGAAACACGCGTCGGTTGTCGAACACGTTGTTCACCTGCAGCATCAGGCGCGCCGCATGCCACAGCCCGACGCTGAGATTCGCATCGACGACGAAGAACGAGGGCGTGACGAACGCGTCGTTGTTCGTGTTGTCGAGATACGAACGGCTGGCCCACCGCCCCGCCGCCCCGAGGGTCACGCGCGGCACCGGCGTGAAATCGATCGCCTGATTCACGAGCAGCGCCGGCGTCAGCAGCGGGTTGACGTCGAAATAATCGACCGGTCGGCTGCCGACGACGTTGCCGCCGGCGTCGTAGACGTCGTAGAACTGCGTCCAGCGGTGGATCCGGTTCCTGCTGAAGTTCGCGTTCCCTTCCAGCCGCAGGGCAGACGTGATCTGCCACGACTCGCTGATCTCGATTCCGCGGCGGTTGCTGCGGTCGACGTTCCGGCGCAGCGGCAGACCGATGTCCGACAGCTCGCCGGTCGCCGCGATCTCGTCGTGGAATTCCATGGCGTAGACGTCGGCGCCGATCGATCCGCGTGCTCCCTCGAGGTTCCATCCCGCTTCGAGGTCCAGGAGGCGCTCGGGATGGACGGCGTGCAGATCGTGCGGAATCGTGGCGTTGTCTTCCCCCTGGAACAGATCGTTGCGCGCCGGCTCCCGCCGGGAAATCCCGGCCGAGGCGTAGACGCTGCTGCGCGCCGTGATCGCGTACCGGGCGCCGATCTTTGGATTGAAGAACGTCCAGCGGATCGGGGCGATGGCCACCTCGCCGTGGTAGTGAAAATCGGTGGTGCGGAACTGGTTGTCCGAGTACAGATGCCAGCGCTCCGCGTCCCAGGTGTACTTGGCGAAAGCGTTGATCTCGCCCTTCGTCCCGTAGTTGAAGTAGTCGCGCGGCCCGCCGACCAGATCGCGCGTGTGCTCGCGGCGGAATTCGTTGACGTGGAGCCCATAGTTCGCGGAAACGGCGCCGTGCTGCTCGCTGTACGTCACCATGCTGCCGAGCAGCAGCCCGTCGAGGCCGTACTGGCGCAGACCGGCCGCGTTGGCCTCGTCGTCGAAGAGGCGATACCAGCCGTAGCCGCGCTGGAAGAACGCCGAT
>DATFUW010000616.1:0-8517 GCA_035260605.1 Thermoanaerobaculia bacterium
CCGGGCGGCGATGCCGTCGAGCAGCAACGCAATCCATCCCGCGAACCCCAGCACTCCCGCCCACCCGCTGATCGATTCCGCCACCGCCGGCCCCCACGTCGGATCGACCGGCGTCGCGCCGAAGTAGTCGGGCTGGAACAGGAGAATCGACGATCGGAAATCGGTGAAGCCCACCCCCTCGGGATGTGCTTTCAGCAGGGCGTACCGCTGCGATCTCGGCAGCGCCTCGGCGAGCGGCGCGAGAAAAGGCGAGGACAGCAGCGCCGCGAGCGCCATCGCGCCCGCGAGCGCGGCCACGAACCGGCCGAGCTGTCCGCGCGTGGTGAAGGGGCGCTCCACGGCGGCGATCCAGATCACCATCGCCGCGGCGAGCACGAAGATGTGCAGGGCCGTCTCCGGATGTCCGCCGAACAGCGCCGCCGTCCAGATCACCGCCGCAAACACGATCCGCCCGAACGTGACTCGTTCGGCCAGCAGGTCGATCTGATACAGCACCGCCGGCAGGTATGCGGCGACCGTGGCATGCGGGAAATGCAGCCAGACGATGACGAACGTGCCGAACCCGAAGGCTGCCGCCCCCGCCGCGGAGGCGATGTCCGACCAGCCGCGGCGCCGGCAGAAGAGGAAGGCGAAGGTGAGCGCGATGAGGATCTTCATCGCCGCCTCCGCGGTGAACGACTCGCCGAGCGGCAGCGAAAGGGCGAGAATTCGCAGCGGCGACAGCGCCGCGCTCTGACCGTTGGCCAGCAGCACGGACCCGCTCCCCTCGGTCGGGTTCCAGAGCGGGAAGCGGAACGACTTCCATTGCTGCCGGACCTCGTCGGCCCACGGCAGCATCTGCATGGGGATGTCATTGATCTCGCAGTTCCCCGGCCGGGCATGCGTGACCCAGGCCCACGGCGGGAGGCGGCTGAGGCAGTCGACCGGTACGTCGACGTACGGCCCCGTCATCGGCCGCCAGAGAAAGAGCAACACGAGGAGATAGAAGAACGCGGCGAGACGCCACGGCAGCTTCTGCCCGAAATAGCGGGCGATGGCCACCGCGATCGCGTACCGCACACCCACGAACGCCCAGGTGAGATTGACCACGCGCGCGGGATGATAGCCGGTCAGGCGGCGGGCGTCAGGCCGGCACCGTCAATCTGAGCGCGAAGACGGCAGAGGGCGATCTCCGGGGTCATTCGAGATTCTTCGATGAGCATGAAGAACAGGACAGGCGAGCCGTGCGATCCGTACTTCAAATGCAAGTCGACGGCACTGCAACGACCCCGGCTCACCCATGGATTCGCTGAACTTCCGCGTTGATTTCATCCTCGAGGGTCAGCAGCACTGTGATCACTTTCTGACCTCCCTGGCGAATCCGGAGGGGAAGACGGTCCTCGTCGTCGGTTCCGGAGCAGGCACTGAGATGCTCTGGGCTTTACGACGCGGGGCCGTCGAGGTCATCGGGCTGGACATCCTCGAGCAGTCTCCCGAAGCGCTTCTGGCGGCGGCCAGGCGCCTCGGGGTGCAGGCAAAGGGCCGGTTTCACATGCGCCACCTTGGGATCGAGGACGCCGGCACGCTGGGCCGCGAGTTCGACCTCGTCCTGTCCAACAATGTCTTCGAGCACATCTCCGACATCAACCGCGCATTCGAGGTTTGCGCCGCACTCGTGCGCCCCTGGACCGGCCGGATCGCGATCTTCACCGACCCGCTGTTCCACTCATCGGCGGGTTCCCATCTCCCGCTCGTTCCCTGGGAACACCTGTGGGGCGACGAGGAGGAAATCCGAAGGCGCCTGATCTCGGAACTACCGTCGGATCACCCGCTCCAATCGATGTCCCTCGACGAATACCTGTTCGAGGAGATCACGCTGAATCGAATGCGCCTCGAGGACATCGTGACCGCCGTCGAGCGGAGCGCCTTGATGATTCTCACGCTCGAGCTTCATCGCGATCGAAACATCGAGCGGCTCGCGGAGTATCGACCCCGTCTGGGGAATCGTGCCGCCACTGACCTGACCATCGAGGGCGTCGGGCTCGAGCTCGCTCGCGCGGGTCCGGGCGAGTGCACGGCGTCGCACTGGTTCCTCCCCGTCGCGGAGCGGAATCGCGCCGCGTCCGGAGAATGCATTGAGGACAGGCAAGCGACCGAGCGGAGATTGCAGGACGTTCTCCGCGTCCTCGAGAGCACGGAGAGGAGCATCAGCTTTCGGATCGGTCGTGCCGTCACCTTTCCGGGTCGCTGGATCCGGGATCGCGTGCTCACGAGGTCCAGACTGATGGGCGCCTGAGACCGATGCTCACGCTTTCCTTCGTCCCACGAGCACGGCGAAAAGCGGCGTGGCGAAGGCGCCCGAGGCGACGAGCTCGCGTTCGGCGCGGATGAAGCTGGCGACCAGCGGCTCGTGCTCCGGGCGCAGCAGGGCCTCGCCGTCGAGCGCACACCACAGCGGGAACAGCAGGTTGCCCCAGTATGGCTTCTCGTGCAGCACCTCGAAGTACTCGTGGAACGCGGGAAGAATGCGGCTCGAACGGATCATCTCCGAGGGATCGTTCCAGTCGAGCGGAGGATTCACCGGCCAGGTGCGCAGTTCGGGCGCAACCGTGTCCCACAACTCGCGCGCCGCGCGCAGGTGCTCGTCCGTCCACTCGTCGCGCGATGGACCGGTGTAGTCGTCGATGTAGACGATCCCGTGTGGCTTCAGCGATTCGCGCACCTGACGCAACAGGGCGTCCGGATCCGCGATGTGATGCAGCGAGCCGTGGAAAAAGACGGCGTCGTACCGCGAGCGAGGCAGGGAGAGATGATTGCAGTCGGCGACGCGGTAGTGGATCCCGCGCAGATGCTCGGCACGCGCGAGCGAGCGCGCTTCGTGGATCGACGCCTTCGAGACGTCGAGTCCGGTGACCTTCGTGACGACGTTCAGATTGCGCAGCGCTCGCTCCAGGCTGCCTGTGCCGCAGCCGATGGACAGTCCCCGGTCGAGCGGCCGGTAGGCCCATCCTGCTTTGAATGCCACGAGCGGCCAGAGCCAGCCGACGCCGGTGATGCATTCGTTCACGGACTCGCGGATCCGCGGGTGCTCGGTCCAGTAGACCGACCGCTTCGCGATCTGCCGGTCCCAGAAGTTTCCCGCGGTGGAGGCGAGCGGATCGCCGCGGACGAGCGACTTCAGCTTCCGCAGCGGGTTCACCGCAGGCGCTCCCATATCCGCCGGGCCTGCTCGAACGCCGCGGCGTCGCCCGCGAGGATCGAGCGGACGATGGACATCACCGCCTCCACGTGTGGGGCAATCGCTTCGCGGTTCGCCTCGAGCACCGGCATCCAGACCGATGCATCGCTGCCGGCGAGGCGCAGAAAGGTCTTCAATCCGCTGCCGGCGAACCGCTCGTCCACGCCCCGGCGATCGAGGTGCGCGGCGAGGGCGGTGGAGAGGATCTGCGGAAGATGGCTGGTCAGGGCCACCGCGGCGTCGTGCTCCCCGGCGTCGACGAGTTCCATCCGCGCGCCGCAGTCGCCGATCATCCGCTCCACGAGCGGATCGCGGCGGTCGACGAACCAGGCGCAGCCGCGAAAGAGATCGCCGCGCGCCGCGGCCAGGCCGCGCTCGTGCGAGCCGGCCAGCGGATGGCCGGCGATGAAATCGCGATCGCCCGCCGCGGCGCGGAGCGGGTGCATCACGCTGGCAACGGACGTGGTCGTGCGGCGCGCGGTCTGCGCGGTCAGGAGATCGACCGCGACGTCGACGGGAGTCGCCAGGACGGTCAGGTCGGCGGCCTCGAGGCTGTCGCACGATTCATCCGCCGCGCCGGCGCGGCGCGCATCGTCGCTCTCAACGTGCGGATCGACATACGCGACGTGCCAGCCGCGCGCCCGCAGCGCGATGCCGATCGATCCGCCGATCAGACCGAGTCCGGCGATCAGCGCACGCGGCGCGGCGCCCATCAGGGAGCCATCACGATGATCGTGCGGTCGACCACCTGCGATTTGAGGAAATCGAAATACGGCCGCTGGATCGTCACCCGCGGCCGGTTCGGCGCCGCCGCGATCTCCGCACCGCGGTACGGCCCCTCGGCCTTCGACAGATCGGCCTTCACGCCGAGCTTCTCCAGCAGCGACGCGAGCTGCTTCGCCTCCGACAGATCGCCGGTGCGGTAGTACGCCGACGGCTTCGCCGCGCTCAGGTTGTTCGTCGCGTCTGCCGCCACGCCGGAGTATCCGTAGGACTTCGCGTAGTACGTGGCCACCGTCTCCACCGGCGCGTCGGTGTCGTACACGGCGATCGGGGGCGGCGGCTCGCTCGGCTTCATGGCCGACGCTGCGCGCTTCTCCAGGTCCGTCATCTGCGCCAGATACTGCGACCCCGGATAGACGACGAACGTGAATGCCTGTTCATCGGCCGGCAGCATCCCCTCGCCGCGTTTGCAGCCGGCGACCGCGACGACCACCAGCACCAGCGCACCTGCCACACGCAACGCTCTCGACATGTTCCTCCCCTGGAATTCGGCCCCGGAATCTATCACGATGCATTCGTGGATCGCGTTCAAGGCCGCCTTCTCGCCGCGCTCGCGATCCTTTTTCTGGTCGTCCTCGGGTTGACCCTCCACGCTTCCGCAGTTTCGGGATGGTGGCTGAACGACGACCCGGCGCTGCTGGTGGAGGCCATCCGCGAACCGGCCCCGTCTGTTTTGTTCAATCCGTCCGAGTACGAACATCTTTCCACCCTCACGTTCCAGCCGCTGCTGCTGCTGTCGTTCAAGGCCGACCTGCTGCTGCACGGGCTCGATCCGCGCCTCTTCTACGCGCATCAGGTCGCGGCGCTGATCGCCGGCGCCATCCTCCTCTTTCTTCTGCTGCGGCGGTACGTCCGCGATTTATACGCGGCCGTGGGTGCGGGCGTCTTCCTGGCGTCGTGGGTGTCGATCTACGCGGCGCGCACGCTGATGATCCGCCATTACGTCGAGGGGCTGGTCTTCGCGCTCGGCGCGCTCCTGGCGTGGAGCTACGGACGCCGCTGGATCGTGGCCGGATCCGTCCTGTACCTGCTGGCCATGCTCTCGAAGGAGGTCTACGCGCCGATCCCGCTGCTGCTGATCTGCCAGGAGCGGGCGGCAGGCCGGTCGTGGCGCGAGATCGCCCGCGAGCTCGTCGCCCCGTCGATCGCCGCCGCCGTCTTTCTCGTCTGGCGCTGGACCATGACCGGCCTGACCGGCGGCTACGCCTCGGCGGCCCTCGGCGGAGGCGCACCGCGGTTCGGCCGCGCATTCTGGAACGGCATCACCGGCAACGCACCGCCGTGGGCGCAGATCGTCTGGGGTTTGGCGATCGCCATGGCCCTCGGCGCTTTCCTGGTCCGCACGCGTCTGCGCGGCGCCGCGTTTCTCGCAGCGACGGCCATCGTCATCGCGCTCCCGCTCGTCCCGCTGATACACCGCTTCGATGTTCGTTACGACTTCGCCCTCATGGCGTTCGGCCTCGGAGCGCTGACCATCGCCGCCGGCATGTCGCGTTTCCGCTGGGCGGTGCTGATCCCGATCGCCCTGCTCGTCACCACGGTCATCGATGCCGTTCCACAGCGCCGCAACTACGAGACGGCCGTGCGTCTCGGCATGGCGCAGGAGGGACGCTACGTCTGGACCGAACCGCCGGGCGCTCCGACGCTCTTCGCCACGTCCCCCGGCTGGTATCTCGGCAGCCTGGCGTGGTTGCGCCAGTACGATCACCGCGGCTCCGCGCCGCCGTTCGTCTTCTCGAAATACGCAATCACGGCGGACGACGTCGATCCCGGCCGGGCCGTGGCCATCGGCCCTTCCGGCGCGCCGGCGCCGCTGACGTCGACGTCGATCTTCGGCACGCCCGCTGAATGGCAGCGCGCACGTGCGAAACGCGATCCCAACGCACCCCTCTCGGTCGACTTCTCGCTCCGAAATCACGACGCGCGATGGAACCTCGGTCCACCGGGCGGCCGCTTCGTCTTCCTCAGCGTCCCCGGCTACAGCGCGATCTCCATCCCCGCGGCCGGCGCCCAGCGCGTTCCCATCGCGCGCGAACGGCAGTACTTCCGCATCGTGCGGGAGGCGGAAGACGGATCATGGACCGTATCGCCGCGCTTCCCCGTGCCGCTGGAGGGCGGGAGCCTCACGTGGTCGCGGGGAGGGCTCATTCCTCACTGATGCCCAGGTACGCGTGGATCGTCGTTCCCACCGCATCCTCGAATTTCTGCCCATATGACCTGATCGCTCCCGACGGCTCGTCGAGAAAGATGCGCTCGACACGGAAGAGCGGCACGAACATGGTGATGAGATCGAGGTTCGGCTCGTCGTCGCGGGCGACCTGGCGCACCCAGTCATCGAAAGCGTCGAGATTGATGCCGCGCAGCGTGATCCCCGCCGGCGAGAGCGACGTCAGCACTCCGAAGAACTTCTCCTTCGGACTGACGAGATTCACGATGATCAGCGACGACGCTTCGAAGCCTTCGATCATTCGACTTTCTCGCTCAGCTCGATCAGCACGCCGTTTCCGGCTGTGGGATGCAGAAAGGCGACGCGGCATCCATGCGCCCCGGGGACCGGCGCCTCGTTGATCAGACGGAATCCCTGCGCCTGGAGGCGATCGAGATACTCCTGCAGGTTCGTCACGCGGAGGCAGATGTGGTGAATGCCCTCGCCGCGCTTCTCGATGAACTTCGCGATCGGCGACTGCGCCGACAGCGGCTCGAGCAGCTCGAGGTTCGCCTCTCCGACCGGGATGAACGCCGTCTTCACGCCCTGCGTTTCGACCGCTTCGACGTGATCGACCTTCAGCCCGAGGGCCGCGTAGACCCGCGCCGCGTCGATCGATTTCACGGCGATTCCGATGTGATCGAGTTTCATGTCCGTCACACGCCCCGCGCCTCCGCTCCCCAGATGTGCTTGTGCAATTGTGTCTGCAGCCGGGCCGGAAGGCGATCGGCGAGCATCCATTCTGCCAGCGATTTCAGGTCGAGCTCTCCCCAGACCGGCGAAAAGAGGACCGTCCAGCGGCTCAGGTTCCGGTCGTCGATCACCTGCCGCGCCCAGTCGTAGTCAACGCGGTCGGCGATCACGAATTTGATCTCGTCGTGCGGCTTGAGCTTCAGAAGATTCTCCCAGCGGTTGCTCTCCGACTCCCCCGAGCCGGGGCACTTGACGTCGAGGACGATCGTCGCGCGGCGGTCGACCGGCGTGATGTCGATCGAGCCGGATGTCTCGACCAGCACCTCGAACCTGGCGTCGCAGAGACGCCGGATGAGATCGAGCGCTTCCGGCTGCGCCAGCGGCTCTCCGCCGGTGATCTCCACCAGATTGCAGCCGTAGTCCTTGACGCGGGTCACGACCTCGTCGACCGCCATCCGATCGCCGCCGGTGAAGGTGTACTCCGAATCGCACCACCGGCAGCGCAAATTGCACCCTGCCAGCCGCACGAAGGCACACGCCCGCCCGGCGTGCGACGACTCGCCCTGGATGGAGTGGAAGATCTCGGTGACGCGAAGCATGTCCGCAGTCAGCTAACGTAGAGAGTCGGGTCGATCACTCCCGCCTCTTCGAAGCCGCGTTTGCGGAGCAGGCATGAGTCGCAGTGCCCGCACGCCCGCCCCTCCGGGTCGGGGTCATAGCAGGAGTGCGTGAGCGAATAGTCGACGCCGTGGGTGACGCCGCGGCGGATGATCTCGGCCTTGGTCATGGCCATGAGGGGGGTCCTGATGCGCGGCTCGCCTCGCTCCAGGCCGCTGCGCGTGCCGCGGCCGATCACTTGCTGAAAGGCGGCGATGAACTCCGGGCGGCAGTCGGGATAGCCGCTGTAATCGACGGCATTGACGCCGATCCAGATCTCGCCTGCGCCGCGCGCTTCGGCCAGCGCCGTGGCCAGCGCCAGGAAGATCGTATTCCGCGCCGGCACGTAGGTGACCGGGATCCCGGGAGTGCCGACCGCGTCCTTCGGCACGGCGATGGCGTCGGTCAGCGCGCTCCCGCCGAACACGCGGAGGTCGAGCGGGAAGACAACGTGCTCGACCACCTCCATGGCCCGCGCCACCCGCCGCGCCGCCGCGAGCTCGATCTCGTGCCGCTGCCCGTAGGCGAACGACACGGCGATGCACGCACGCCCCTCGGCCTGCGCCATCGCCAGGACGGTCGCGGAGTCGAGACCGCCGGAAAGGAGGATCACGGCTTTCATCCGGCGCAATCCTGACATGCATCCTTCGGAATCACTCATCCTTCCATACAATCTCCCCATGTCCGCAATCAACGTCTACGAACTTCTCAACCGCAAACGCCGCGGCGCGGCGCTCGATCCGCGGGAGATCGAGATCTTCATCGACCGCTATACGCGCGGCGAGATCCCCGACTATCAGATGTCGGCGCTGCTGATGGCCGTGGCCATCAACGGTATGACCGCCGAGGAGATGGCCACGCTCACGCAGGCCATGCTGCGCTCGGGAGAGCAGTGGCACCTGCGGGACCGCTACGACTTCGTGGCCGACAAGCACTCCACCGGCGGGGTGGGCGACAAGGT
>DATFUW010000617.1:0-5032 GCA_035260605.1 Thermoanaerobaculia bacterium
GAGGGCGGGATCGGGATTGCCTTCCGCGAGGTCGCGCACGCCGCGGGGCGGCGGGGGCGGGAGGGTGGGTGTGGGGAGGGAGGGGCGGACGCGCGTGCCGCGCCGGCCGGCGGCGATGGTGATCCCCCGCTCCTGCAGGATCCTGTACGCCGCGGCCACCGTCGCTGCGCTGACCCGCAGCCCTCCGGCCAGCGCTCGCACCGAAGGCAGCCGCTCACCTTCGGCAATCCTTCCCGCGCTCACCGCTCCCTCGATGCTCCCGGCGATCTTGACCGCGGTGCGTCCGGCAATGTACTTTTGTTCTAGCATATGAATGAGATTGTACTAGAACAAAGTGCCAGAACGAAGATCCGCCGGCTGCCGGAGCGTGGCTGCTACGACCGTGCGGTGATCGAGGCCATCCTCGACGAGGCCCTCATCTGTCACGTCGGCTTCGTGGCCGGCGATCATCCGGTGGTCATCCCCACGATTCATGCGCGGGTGGGCGACGCGCTCTACTTTCACGGATCGCCCGCGGCCGGCATGCTCCGCGCGCTGCAGGACGGCGCCGAGGCGTGCGTGACGGTGACGCTCCTCGACGGACTGGTGCTCGCGCGCTCCGCCTTCCACCACTCGATGAACTACCGCTCGGTGGTGGTCTTCGGGAAGGCGGAGGAGGTCACCGACCGCGAGGAAAAACTCCGTGTGCTGTCCGCTCTCGTGGAGCACGTCTGCCGCGGCCGCTCGGCCGAAGCGCGGGCTCCGAACGAGAACGAGCTGCGCAAGACGATCGTGCTCCGTCTGCCGCTGACCGAGGCCTCGGCGAAGATCCGCACGGGACCGCCGAAGGACGACGACGCCGATCTGCAGCTCCCGATCTGGGCCGGTGTCCTGCCGCTGGCCCTCGTTCCCGGCGTTCCCGTTGCCGACAATGACGAGCCCGTTCCGGAGTCTGTGCGCCGCTACCGGCGGGGATGACGCCGCACTGTTGCGGACCCCGGGACACCGTGGGCGCCCAACCTGTTATCATCGCCCGCCGACCGCGCCCGAGGAGTCGTTGAATGGATTTCCAGCTCACTCAAGAACAGATTCAGATTCAGACGATGGTCCGCGAATTCGCCGAGAGCGAGATCCGGCCGCACGTCATGGAGTGGGACGAGGCCCAGACCTTCCCGCTCGAGACAATCCGCAAGCTCGGCGAGCTCGGGATGATGGGGGCCATCTTCCCGGAAGAGTACGGGGGCGCGGGTTTGTCGTATGTCGACTACGCGAACATCATCGAGGAGTTGGCCGTGGTCGACAGCGGCGTGGCGCTGACCGTGGCCGCGCACAACTCGCTGTGCACCGGCCACATCTACCTCGCCGGCAACGACGCGCAGAAACGGCAGTGGCTGCCGAAGCTGACCTCGAGCGAGTGGATCGGCGCCTGGGGCCTGACTGAGCCGGGATCAGGGAGCGACGCCTCCGGCATGCGCACCACCGCCGTGAAGGACGGCGATGGATGGGTGCTGAACGGGACGAAGAACTTCATCACCAACGCCTCCTACGCGAACATCGCCGTGGTTCTGGCGGTGACCGACCGCAAGGATCAGAAGCACGGCATCACCGCGTTCGCCGTGGAGATGGACCGCAAGGGGATCCATGCCGGGAAGAAAGAGAACAAGCTCGGGATGCGCGCTTCCGACACCGCCGAGCTGGTGATGGAAGATTGCCGCGTTCCGGCGAGCAGCGTCCTGGGCACGGTGGGGGATGGGTTCGTCGACGCCCTCCGCGTGCTGGACGGCGGCCGGATCTCGATCGCCGCCCTGGCGGTGGGAGTGGCGCGTGGGGCGTATGAAGCGGCGCGCGATTACGCGAAGCAGCGCAGCGCGTTCGGACATCCGATCGCCGATTTTCAGGCCATTCAGTTCATGCTCGCCGACATGGCCACGGGGATCGATGCCTCGCGCCTCCTCTGCTACCGCGCGGCGACGATGAAGGACCGCGGTGCCCGCATCACGCACCTCTCGGCGATGGCCAAACTCTACGCGTCCGAAGTCGCCGTCCGCTGCACGGAAACAGGGGTGCAGATCTTCGGCGGATACGGATTCATCAAGGATTTCCCCGCCGAGAAGTACTATCGCGACGTGAAGCTGTGCACGATCGGCGAGGGGACTTCGGAGATCCAGCGGATGGTCATCGCGCGCAGCATCCTCTCGGGGGACTGAGAATTTCGAATTTCCGGTGCAGAATGCAGAAGTGCTGAGTGCATGCTGCATGCTTCATTCGAAGTTCGAATTTCATGTCTGACGCAATCCTGGCTTCCGCCGTCCTGTCCGGCGACACCCGCTCCCTCTCCCGCGCCATGTCACTCGTCGAGCGCGAAGATCCCGCTGCGGAGCGCCTGCTCGCCGCGATTTACGAATCTTCGGGGAAGGCGCGCGTCATCGGCATCACCGGCTCGCCGGGCGCCGGGAAGTCGACGCTCGTGGCCGCGCTGGCGAAACACTACCGCGCGCAGCAGCGGCGCGTCGGCATCGTGGCCGTCGATCCGACCTCCCCGTTCAGCGGCGGCGCGATCCTCGGCGACCGCATCCGCATGGCCGAGCTCTACACCGACCGCGGCATCTTCATCCGGTCCATGGCCACCCGGGGATTCATGGGAGGGATCGCCCGGGCCACGAACGACGTCGTCGACCTGCTCGACGCCGCCGGCTTCGAACTCGTCCTCGTCGAGACGGTGGGCGTGGGCCAGGACGAGGTGGAGATCATCCGCACCGTGCAGACCAACGTGGTGGTGCTCGTGCCGGGCATGGGCGACGACATCCAGGCCATCAAGGCGGGGATCATGGAGATCGGCGACGTCTTCGCGGTGAACAAGGCCGACCGCCCCGGCGCCGACCGCACCGTCACCGAGGTCACCATGATGATGTCGCTCGTCGAGGAGCACGGCGACTGGATCCCGCCGATCGTGAAGACCATCGCCTCGCGCGGCGAGGGGATCGCGGAACTCGACGACGCGCTGCAACGCCACGCCGGATATCTCCAGGCTTCCGGCGAACTCGAACGCCGGAACCGCGAACGCGCCCGCATTCGCATCGAGACGCTGCTCAAGGACAAATTCATGCAGCGCGTGCCGCGGGAAGAATACGGGCGCATCGTGGAAGCGGTCCTCCGCCGCCGCAACAACCCCCGCGATGCGGCCGAAGAGATCCTCCGGCGCCTCCTGCCCGGCGCCGCCCTGAGCCGCGAGCGAAGCGAGCCATGACGGCTGACGTTACAATGCGCGGCCGATGAAATTTTCCCGCGCCTGGATCCAGGACTACGTCGATCTCGCTGATCTGCCGGACGAAGAGATCGGCCGCCGGGTCACCGAGATCGGGCATGCCGTCGAGGCCGTCGAGCAGCACGGAACCGATACCGTGTTCGATCTCGAGGTGACCACGAACCGGATCGATGCCATGTCACATCGTGGGATGGCCCGCGAGCTCGGCGCCGCGCTGGGGCGTGATGTCGCGCCTCCTCTCGCACGGCGCGATCCGAACGAGCCGGTCGCCAAGCCGGAAGGCCATGTGCAGATCCGGATCGAAGCTCCCGAGATGTGCCGCCGCTACACGGCGCTGGCCATCCGCGACCTGACCGTCCGGCCTTCGCCCCCGAAGATCCAGCAGCGGCTCGATGCGGTCGGGCTGCGTCCGATCAACAACGTGGTCGATGCCACGAACTACGTCATGCTGGCCCTCGGCCATCCGCTGCACGCCTTCGACCTCGACCGCCTCGCGGACGCGACGATCGTCGTGCGCCGCGGCAGGGTGGGGGAGTCGATGAAGAGCCTCGACGGGGAGACACGCAGGATCGACCCGCAGACGGTGGTGATCGCCGACGCGAAGCGCGCCGTGGCCCTCGGCGGAATCATCGGAGGATTCGAGAGCGAGATCACGGACGGCACACGGAACGTGCTGCTGGAGTGCGCCTGGTTCGATCCGGCGACGATCCGACGCGCGGCGCGGCGGCTGGGCATCAAGACCGATGCGTCGTACCGCTTCGAGCGCGGCGTCGATCCGAACGACACGATCGAGGCGGCGGAACTCACGGCCCGCCTCATCCTGGAGGCCGCGGGCGGCTCGGCCACGGCGCCGATCGACGTGGTCGCCGCGAAGACGGAGCCGGAGACGATCGTGCTCCGCGCCGCGAAGCTGCACGAGGCCTCCGCCGGTTCGGTGGGCATTGGCTACGCGTTCGAACTCCTCCGCCGGCTGGGCTTCGGCGTGGAGAAGATCGCCGAAGGGCTTCGCGTCGTCGTCCCGACCTATCGGGCAGACGTGCACGAGGAGATGGATCTGGTCGAGGAGGTCCTCCGCTTTTACGGGTTCGACAATGTCCCCGCCTCCCTCCCACGCCTGACGACAGGGGACGTGCGGCGCGAGCCGGTCGACATCGCCGAGGACGAGATGCGGCAGGTGCTGGCGGGCTGCGGCCTGTCGGAAGCGATCAACTACTCCTTCATCCGCCGTGAGTGGAACGCGATCTTCTCGAGTGAGGAACCGATCGCCGTGACGAACGCGCTGTCGGAGAACGTGGCCTCGATGCGCTTGTCGCTGCTGCCGGGACTTCTGGAGAGCGTGGCCTTCAATCGCTCGTACGGCACGCGCGACGGTGCGCTGTTCGAGATCGGGCGGACGTATCACCGAATGGGAAAGGACGGCGTGCACGAGCATCGCCGCGCCGCTTTCGTGCTGTTCGGATCGGCGCCGGAGCACTGGGGCGATCCGAGGCGGCCGTTCGATTTCTTCGATCTGAAGGGGACGATCGAGCAGGCGGCGATGCGCTTCCGTTCCGCGCTCGAGTTTCGTAGCTCCGACACGGCGTGGCTGGTGACGGGGAAACGCGCCGTGGCCTTCGCCGGTGACCGCATGGTCGCCGAGGGAGGCTTACTGTCGCGCGAGGTCCTGCAGGCCTTCGCCATCAAAGGCGACGTGCTCGCCGCGGAGGTCGACCTCGAGGCGCTGCTGACCGGGCGCACGGAGTGGAGGATGTCGCCGGTAGCGCGCTTCCCCGGCGTGCCGATGATCCT
>DATFUW010000618.1:0-2577 GCA_035260605.1 Thermoanaerobaculia bacterium
TTGTGAAGGTCGACCGGAATGCCACGCCCGTTGTCCCCCACAGTGACGGAGTTGTCGACGTGAATGGTCACCGAGACGTGATCGGCGTAGCCGGCCAGCGCCTCGTCGATGGCGTTGTCCACGACCTCGTACACCATGTGATGCAGCCCGCTGGCGTCATCGGTGTCGCCGATGTACATCCCCAACCGCTTGCGCACGGCATCGAGGCCCTTGAGGACTTTGATGTCTTCTGCTGTGTAGTTTTCTGCCATCGATGGTCTTTCTAAGCGCTCTGTCTGGGTGGCGGAACCCGGAAGGATTTTCGCGAGGCTTGCACCGCGAAACGTAACGCTAAATTGTACCGTAATATTGCGCCGTTTCCGCACTTTCAGACGAAATCTGCGACGTCCATAACCCTACCATTTTCAACGGTTAAGCGGCGGTGCGGACCCGTCGCCAATGCGGCCAGAAATCGCTCCTTCGCCGACGTCACAAAAACCTGTGTGAAAGCCGGGAAACGGGCCAGCAATTTCTGCAGAATTTCCAGGTCGAGCTCGGCATCGATGTCATCCAGCAGGAACAGCGCCGGCTCCTCGAAACGGCGCCGGAACAGCTCCAGTTTCGCGAATTTCAGGAACAGAACCACCATCTTCTGCTCCCCCGCCGAGACCACCTCCGCGGCGTTCCGGCCATCGAGCATCCAGTCGAGCTGATCGCGCTGCGGACCGGTGAGCGTGGTCCGGGCGCGGAGCTCCGCGCGCCGCACGGTGTGCAGGTCGTCGACATGGCTCGGGTGGTATTCGAGCCGCAGCCCGCGGACGTGATAGCCGTGCTCGGCGACGATCGACGCATAGGCCTCGCTGAGGACCCCGGCGTACGCGGTCCGGGCGCTGTGGATGGCCGCAGCGGCCTCGCTGAATTCGGCATCCCAGGCGTCGAGCGCCGCCGGCGTCGCCGCGCCGCTCTGCAGCAGGGCGTTGCGCTGCCGCAGCACCCGCCCGTAGCGGCTCAGGGCGTCGAGATATCCGGGATCCACGCTGGCGATTCCGCGGTCGAGGAAGCGGCGCCGTTCCTCCGGCGTGCCGCGGATGATGTCGAGGCGCGCCGACGAGAAGGCAAAGACGCTCATGGCCGCCACGTAGCGCGCAAGAGTCACGCGTTCCTCGTTGATCTGCAGCATGCGCCGGCGAATCTGACCGAGCTCGAAGCCGACGGTGATCGTTCGCGCGACCTCTCCCCGCTGCAGCAGGCCGGAGGCGAAGACGCTCGTCTCGCCAAACTGGACGATGCTCTGCAGGCGCGGCGTGCGAAAGGATTTCGTCGTGCCGAGAAAATAGATCGCTTCCAGGAGGTTCGTCTTCCCCTGCCCGTTACGGCCGACGATCAGATTTTTCTCCGGATGAAAGTCGATCGGCGATGCTGCGAGATTGCGGAAGTTCCGAGCGGTGATGCTGCGCAGGATCATGCGAAGGACCGAGGACTGCGGACTGGCCGGCCCTCAATCCTCCTACGCCAGGCGCATCGGCATCACGACGTAGAGATACTCGTAGGGGAGATCTTCGTTGGACGCCGAGGGGCGGCCGATGCACTGGCTGTTCTCGTCCTTGAGATCGAGCGCTACGCTCGGCGTGTCGACGGCGCTGAGAAAATCGGTGACGTACGCGGCATTCAGCCCGACGAAAAAGGCGTTGCCGGCGTAGTCGATCGGTACGGTCTCGCGCGCATCGCCGAGCTCCGGGTTCGTCGAGGACACGGTCAGCTTGCCCGGGGCGAAGTCGAACCGCACGGCGCGTGTCCGTTCGTTCGCCACGAGCGAGATCCGGCGGATGGTGGACAGCAGCCGCTCGCGGTCGATCATCACGTGACGGTCGTTGTCGCGGGCGATCACCTCCATGTAGTTCGGGAAGTTGACGTCGATCATGCGCGCCAGCAGGCGCCGATCGCCCGCCTCGAAGAAGAGGTGGTTCTCCGAAACGCCGAATTGGACATCGCCATCCTCGCCGCCCTCGAGCCTCAGGATCTCGTCGAGCGCTTTGCGCGGGATGAGGATCGTCAGTTCCTGCCCCTTCTTCCTGCCGTTGCCGTAGGGAAAATTGATCAGCGCCATGCGGTGTCCGTCGGTGGCCACCATCTCCATTTTCGAGGGCTGCACCTTGAGCAGTGCGCCGTTGAGCTGGAAACGCGTTTCCTCGTGCGTGATGGCGAATTTCACTTTCGCCACCATCGTCTTCAGTTCCTCCAGCGGCATGCTGTAGGTCTCCGACGCCGTGACCGTCGGGAGCGTCGGGTAATCCTCCGCCGGGAGGCCGAGGAGGCGGAACTTCGCCGTTCCCGACTCGACCAGCATCGAGTTGTTTTCCTGCATGGTGACGCGAACGTCTTCGTCCGGCAGCGAGCGAACGATGTCGAACAGGCGCTTGGCTTCGATCGTCACGCCGCCCGGGGTGGTGATCTTCGCCGCGCAGGAGCTGAGAATCGTGACGTCGAGATCGGTCGCTGCGATCTGCAGCCGGCCGTCTGCGGCTTTCAGCAGAACGTTCGAAAGGATCGGAATCGTCGAACGCTTCTCAACCACTCCCTGACACAGCTGGAGTTCTT
>DATFUW010000619.1:0-7927 GCA_035260605.1 Thermoanaerobaculia bacterium
GCAACACGAGCGCTCTCGGCTTCGCGCGAAAGGAGCTCGTCGTTCCATGACCGCGCCCGTGATCCGGAACATCTCCGACACCGCTGCGTGGGTGGCGATCTTCCGCGCCATGGAGACCGAGCGGAGCGAACCGCTGTTTCGCGATCCATATGCGCGGCGACTCGCCGGGAAACGCGGCGAGGAGATCATGGAGAAGGTGGGCCGGGCGAAATCGCACGCCTGGTCGTACACCATGCGCACCTATCTCGTCGACCAGCTCGTCGAGCAGGAAATCCGCAATGGCGCGGACATGGTCGTCAATCTCGCCGCCGGGCTCGATGCCCGCCCGTATCGCATGAAACTGCCGGAGTCGCTGCAGTGGGTGGAGATCGATCTCCCGCCGCTGCTGGAGTACAAGGAGCAGAACCTGCGAAACGAGACGCCGGTGTGCCGCCTGCGCCGGATCCCGCTCGATCTTGCGGACGTTGCGGCGCGGCGACCGCTCTTCGCCGAGCTCGGGCGCTCCGCGCGCCGCATCATGGTCATCAGCGAGGGGCTGATCGTCTATCTCGGCGCCGACGAAGCGTGCGCACTGGCGCGCGATCTGACGGCCGCTCCCGCGTTCCAGCGCTGGGCCACCGACCTGATCAATCCCAGGCTGCTGGAAATGCTGCGCAAGCAGGTCGGATCGGATCTGGAAAATGCCGGCGCGCCGCTGAAGTTCGCCCCCGCCGAGGGGCCCGACTTCTTCATCCCATGCGGATGGAGGCCGGTCGAGGTGCGATCGATGTTCCGCGAAGCCGCGAATCTGAAGCGCCTGCCGTTCCCGCTGAACCTCTTCGCCTTTTTGCCGGACGCGAAACCGGGAGGGAAGCAGCCATGGGGCGGGATCTGCCTGCTCGGGCGCATCTCGCCCTCCTGATCCTGGTGGGGCTGACGGTCTGCCGCACGCAGTCGCTTCCGACACGCGGTGTCGCTGCGATCTCGCCCGATGCCGGCGCCGTTTCGGCGAAGCTGATCGCCGATCCGAACGCGCCCGGAGTGCAGCTCGGTGCGGGCGAGGAATTCGTCCGAGCGGTCCTCAGTGCGAACGTGTCGCCCGCCTATCCGGAGGAACTGATCGCGCTGCATCTTCCGCGTACTCTCATCGCGGTGCGCGTCACGTTCGATGAAGCGGGGAAATTCCTGCGCATCGACGACAGCCCCCTGGCACAATCGACGGCAGGTCGGTACACGCCGTCATTCCGCGGGGCCGTGGAGCGCGCCGTCACGCAATGGAGATGCCGGCCGCCGCGCATCCGCAAGTTCCGCCCCGGACCGGATGCGGACGGCGACGGCAAATCCGACTACGGGATCATGGTGGGCGAGAAATTGTTCAAGACTTTTTTCGACGTATCGTTCTCATTTGAAATCGTCGGCGGCATGCCGGCGGTGAAGCCCGAGTCGTGATGGCGGAGGAAATTCGATGAATCGGCGAACGCTGCTCATGATCATCCTCACCGTGCTCGCCGCCATTGCCTGGGGGCTGCACTTCGTCCCGGGCGTCGGAATGCCGGCGAACCTGTCCGATTTCTTCGGCGGCGCGGCGGTCGGCTTTGGGATCGGCGCGGCCATCGCCTGGATCGCCGAGCGCCTGTGACCGGACACGACACCGACGACAACCTTCGAGGACTCGACCTACAATGCGCGCAAGGAGGCTTTCCATGCGCCGGCGTCTCGCGGTAATCGTCGTTCTTCTCCTGGTGACCGGGGCAGCGTTTGCCGCGCAGACGAGTGTGCTGCTCCGCCCCGAGCGCGTGTTCGATGCCGCTGGCGCGGAGACGCATCCGGGGTGGGTGGTCCTGGTCACGGGCGAGAACATCGCCGCCGTCGGACCGGCGGCAAGCATCGCGGTTCCTGCCGGGACGAAGATCGTCGACCTGCCGGGCATGACGCTGCTGCCCGGCCTGATCGACGCGCACTCGCACATCTTCCTGCATCCCTACAACGAGACGCTGTGGAACGATCAAGTGCTCAAGGAGCCGCTGGCCTATCGCACCATCGCCGCGACGCTGCATTGCAAAGCGACGCTGATGGCCGGCTTTACCGTACTGCGCGACCTCGGCACGGAGGGCGCCGGCTACGCGGATGTCTCGGTGAAACGGGCCATCGACGAAGGACGCATCCCCGGCCCTCGCCTTTTCGTCGCCACGCGCGCCATCGTTGCCTCGTCGAGCTACGGCCCCGGTCCCGCGGGGTTCGCTCCGAATTTCGTCCCGCCCAAGGGGGCGGAGGAGGCCAGCGGCACCGCGGAGGTGCTGAAGGCGGTGCGCGATCAGATTGCGCACGGCGCCGACTGGGTCAAGGTCTACGCCGACTATCACCGCGGCACGGGGCCGACGACGCCGACGTTTTCGCTCGAGGAACTGAAGACGCTCGTCGACGAGGCCCACAGCGCCGGTCATCCGGTATCGGCACACGCCACGACCGCGGAAGGGATGCGCCGCGCGATTCTGGCGGGCGTCGACACGATCGAGCACGGATACGGCGGCACGGACGAGGTGTTCAAGCTGATGGCCCAGCACGGCGTCGCCTACCTGCCGACGCTCACGGCCGAGGAGGCCTACTCCGAGTATTTTTCGGGCTACAAGCGCGGCACGAAGCCATACACGGCCGGCATGGACCAGGCCATTCACGCCTTCAAAACCGCGCTCGCCGACGGCGTGACGATCGGATGCGGCAGCGACGTCGGCGTCTACACGCACGGCGAGAACTACCGCGAGGTGGAGTGGATGGTCCGCGGCGGGATGACGCCCCCGCAGGCGCTGCTCGCCGCCACCGCGGTCGATGCCAGGATCCTGCGGCAGCAGGACCACTTCGGACGGGTCGTTCCCGGCCTCTTCGCCGATCTGATCGCCGTCCCAGGCGATCCGACGCGCGACATCACCGCCATCGAGCATGTGGCCTTCGTCATGAAGGGCGGACAGATCTACAAAACGCCGGAGCATTGATTGGGGTCAGAGCTTCACTTCGATGGTTTTCTCCAAGTAGTCGAGGCGAACCGAGTCACGCTTTGGAGCGGCTGCTTCTACGAGATGCAGAATTCCCGCTACTCAGTGTAGAAAGACATCGAAGTGAAGCTCTGAGCCCCGTTACGGGGTCTACCATGGAACGGATGCTGATTTCCTCGGGGATCGACTGGGAAACGAAGTTCGGCTACAGCCGCGCGGTTCGCGTTGGAGGCACCGTCTACGTCGCCGGAACGACCGCCGTCGATGGAACCGGTGCGGTCATTGGAGCCGGCGACCCCGCCGCACAGGCAAGATTCATTTATCGGAAGATCGATGCTGCGCTACAACAGGCGGGATCATCGCTGCGCGACGTCGTGCGCGTGCGGACGTTCGTGATCGACATCGGCCGGTGGGAGGAGGTCGCGCGCGTGCAGGGGGAAGTCTTCGCCGCGGTCCGTCCGGCCGCCACGCTCGTCGAGGTCAAGGCTCTGGTCGACCCGCGTCTGCTCGTGGAGATCGAGGTGGACGCCGTGGTGCATGGTTGAACGCCGTGCAGCCGTCACATCGCTCGCGGATCAGAGAAACGGAAGGCCGCTCGCCGGGATACTCGACTGGACCTATCGCGCGAAGGGGAAAGACACTGACGTGGTCGCCGATGCCGGCTACACCGGCCGAGCACACGCTCGAGAACCTGAAGCTGCTCTGCGCAGCGAGAGCCTGAACGAAGACGCGTCCCCCGCGCCAGGTCAGGTCATTGCGCCGGAGTCTTCTCGGCGTTCACGAGCTGCCGGCGGATCGTGCCGAGGATTTTCTGATCGGCCCCGTTGGCCAGGTTCACGAGGTCCTGGCGGTCGCCGTATCCGTTGAAAGCCACGACGAAGCGGTCGATGCGGAAGGCCACCGCGCGGCCGAGGTACTTGTCCTCGGCGGTGAAGTTGTCCTCGCCGAGGTTCGGCACCGGATCGAGCAGCTTGCCGTTGCGCACGAAGAGCGCGCGGTACTGATTGAGGATCTGTGCCGCCGCCTGGCTGCTCTCGGCCGGGATCACCAGCCCGTCGATGACATCGCCGTTGATGTTGAAGCTCGCCTGGAACGAGTTGCCGAGGTACGGCTGGCCGAATCCCGATTCGGCCGAGTAGCGCTCGCTGTTCGGCAGACGCCCGCCGTCGGGGAGGAAGCCGAACACCGCCGGCTTCGACGGTGCCTGCGGCATCCGGTCGGCGACGGCGGAGACGAGTCTGAGCAGCGCGTCGTCGGGAGCGGCGCCGATCGCTCGAATGTAGAAGGCGCCGCGCCAGACGTGAATGGAGTGCGGCTGCCGGAAGGCCTCATTTGCCACCTCGAGGAACTGCACGGCGCCTTGCTTGCGCAGGGAGTAGGCCCCGAACGCTTTCACGTAGTCCGGGAAGCGGAAGATCTCCACGGTCGCGAACCCGGGCCCGCCGTCCTGCGTATAGGTTCCGACCGTCAGATCGAGCACGCCGTAGCGCAGGAAGTGCGCGGAGTCGCGTTCGAGGTAGGTCTGCAGGCGGCTCGCGGGGATGACGATCGGGTCGGACTCCAGCCGCCAGCCGGGGACCTCGTCGCGGCGGGGGAGAAAGAGCAGGCTCGGGGAGTCGATCGAGGCGAAGCTGATCTCCTCGGTCGGCCGCGGCGTGGTCTGCGTCAGCGCCGCGCGCCGGCCCTCGCAGGCCGCGGCGAGGACGATCAGGAGCGCGACAGCGATTCCAGGAACTCGACGGTCACGCGCACGCCCGCACCGGTGGCGCCGCGTGCCTCGCGCGCCGTCTCGTGCTCCATGTACGCCGTTCCGGCGATGTCGAGATGGGCCCAGGATGGACAATCGACGAACTCCTTCAGGAAAACCGCCGCGGTGATTGCGCCGCCCCACCGTCCGCCCGAGTTCTTCACATCCGCCCAGTCGCTGCGGATCAGATCCTTGTAATCGTCCCAGAGCGGCAGCCTCCAGACGCGTTCCCCGACGCGATCCCCGCATTCAATCAACTTCCGAGCCAGATCGTCGTCGTTCGTAAACAATCCGGCCGCCTCGCTGGCCAGCGCGACGACGCAGGCGCCGGTCAGCGTCGCGTAGTCGATCATGTGGTCGGGCTTGAGTTGTGAGGCGTAATGGAGCGCATCCGCGAGGATCATGCGTCCCTCGGCGTCCGTGTTGACGACCTCCACCGTCTTGCCGCTCATGGTGGTGATGATGTCGCCCGGCTTGTACGCGCTGCCGCTCGGCAGGTTGTCGGTCGACGGAATCGCGCCGGTGATGCGCACCGGCAGCTCGAGTTTCGCGGCGGTCTCGATGGTGCCGATCACCGCCGCGGCGCCGCACATGTCGAACTTCATCTCCTCCATCCGGTCGGCCGGCTTGATGGAGATGCCGCCGGAGTCGAACGTGATCCCCTTTCCGACGAGCGCCACGTGCTTGCGGGCCTTCTTCGGCGTGTATTCTAGGACGATGAAACGCGGCTCCTCGGCCGACGCGCGGTTGACCGCCAGCAGCCCCCCCATCTTCATCCGCTCGATGTCCTTCCGCTCGTAGACCGTGACCTTCAAGCCCGCCTCCTTCGCCACTTCGACGGCGCGCTCGGCGATGCGTGTCGGCGTGACGAGGTTGCCCGGTCCGTTGCCCAGATCGCGGACGGTCCGCACTCCCGTGGCGAGGGTTCGGACGTGCGACTCCAGATCGCGGAGGCGTTTGCCATCGACGTCCTTCGGCGGAATCAGCGTGGCGGCGATCGGCCGCTTGCCGGACTCGTCCTTGTCGACGGTGATGTAGGCGTCGTACTTGTAGTCGCTCTGGCTGAGCGCGTCCGCGAGGACCCGCGCCGACGGTGCCGCGTCCAGCCCGGGAACGGTGTAGGCAATGGCCACGGCGATGGCCCGGTCGCGCTGCTTCCGGGCGATCTTGCCGATGCCGTAGATCGCGCCGCGCAGCCCGCGCAGCGTGAGTTTGTCGGATTTCCCGGCGCCGATGAGTGTGATCTTGCGCGGTTCGTCTCCGAGGATGGTGATCGTCTCTTCCGAACGACCGCTGAAGCCGGCTTCGTCGACCTGCTTTTGGATGGGCTTGCTGAGCGGCAGCTCACGCCAGCGCTTGTCGTTTTCGGCGATGAGAAGGAAGAGGTGGTCGATCTTCGACCATTTCGGCTCGCGGCTGATCGATACGTCCATAGCGGGCGCATTCTAACGCGGCTGCGGCGCGCGCCGCCCTGCGGGGCTAAGATGTCGCGATGCCGTACCGCATTCTGGTCGTCGACGATGAGACCGCGATCCGCGAAGCGATCCGCATGACTCTCGAATACGAGGGATACAGGATCGACGAGGCACGCTCCGGGCAGGAAGGGATCGACAAGGCCACGAAGGTTGCGTACGACGCGGTGCTGCTGGACATCAAGATGCCCGTGCTCGACGGGATCGAAGTGCTCGAGAACCTCAAGCAAATGAAGGTCCCGGCGCCGATCATCATGGTCTCGGGACACGGCGACATCCAGACGGCGGTGGAGTGCACGAAGCGCGGGGCGTTCGATTTCCTCGAGAAGCCGCTCAATCGCGACAAGCTGCTGCTCTCCGTCCGCAACGCCGTGCGTACGCAGAAGCTCGAGGAGGAGGTCGGGGAGCTGCGCGAGCGCGCCGAGCGCGATCACCAGCTCATCGGCCAGTCGGCCCTGATGCACGACCTGCGCGAACAGATCGAGCGCGCGGCGCCGACCAAGGCCACTGTTCTGATCCAGGGAGAGTCGGGCACCGGCAAGGAGCTCGTGGCGCGCGAGATCCATCGCCGTTCCTCGCGCGCCCAGCAGGCCTTCGTGCAGGTGAACTGCGCGGCCATTCCCGAAGAGCTAATCGAATCGGAGCTGTTCGGGCACGAGAAGGGCTCCTTCACCGGCGCGGTGCGCAAGCAGACCGGAAAGTTCGTGGCCGCCGACGGTGGAACGATCTTCCTCGACGAAGTGGGCGACATGTCGCTGCGCACGCAGGCCAAGGTTCTGCGCGTGCTGCAGGAGGGGGAGGTCGAGCCGGTCGGGTCGGCGATGGTCATCAAGGTCGACGTCCGGGTGATCACCGCAACGAACAAGGACCTCGTCGAGCAGATCCGCGCCGGTCACTTCCGCGAGGACCTCTACTATCGCCTCAACGTGATCCCCATCCGCACGCCGCCGCTGCGCGAGCGCCGCGATGACGTCCCGTCCCTGGCCGAACACTTCACGAAGCTTTTCTCCGAGGAGCACAACAAACATCCGAAGAAGTTCACGCCCGCCGCCGTGCGCGCGCTGCAGGACGCTTCGTGGCGGGGAAACGTCCGCGAGCTGCGCAACATGATCGAGCGGCTGGTGATCATGGTGCCCTCCGACACGATCGACATCACCGACCTTCCGGCGGAGTTCTTCCGCGCCGCCGCGGACATCATCAGCAGCGCCATGCATCTGTCGACGCTGCAGGAATTCAAGGATGAGGCGGAGAAGGCCTTCATCCTCGCGAAACTGCGTGAGCACGGCTGGAACGTCTCCAAGACGGCCGAGGCCATCGACACCCCGCGTTCGAACCTCTATAAGAAGATCGAGCAGTACGAGATCAAGCGTGAGGGGGGCGCCGGCGTCCCGGCCGGAGGAGAGTCCGAGGGCTGACCGTTCCCCCTCGCGATCCGATGTAGAGCCGGCTCTCAGCCGGCTGTTTTTAGCGCCGGCTGGAGAGCCGGCGCTACATGCGGCTGTTTTTCGCGCCGGCTGGAGGGCCGGCGCTACATGTGGCTGTTTTTCGCGCCGGCTGGAGAGCCGGCGCTACATGCGGCTGTTTCTCGCGCCGGCTGGAGAGCCGGCGCCACATGTGGCTGTTTTTCGCGCCGGCTGGAGAGCCGGCGCCACATGCGGTTGTTTCTCGCGCCGGCTGGAGAGCCGGCGCCACATGCGGTTGTAGAGCCGGCTCTCAGCCGGCTGGTTCTCGCTAGAGCC
>DATFUW010000620.1:0-3562 GCA_035260605.1 Thermoanaerobaculia bacterium
GCGCTGATGATGCGACTGTCGGGTTTCGATGATCTGGCGCTGATCGAACTGGCAACGTCAGCGGACATCCGCGCCGACGCGATCGTGTGCGACGGTCTGGGGTGCGACGCCGCGTCTCCGGTGCTCTGTCTGGTCGATGACCCGTCGAAAGCGGCCGAGGCGATGCGGCGCGGAGCGGCGGGCGTGCTGCTGCGCGACTCGGCGCCGCGGCGCGTGCACGCGGCGATTCATGCGGTCGCCGAGGGGATGCTGGTGATCGAGGAGGAAGGCGCGGAGCAACTGCTGCGTCAGCCGCGCATGCGCATCGATCTGATCGAGCCGCTGACCGAGCGCGAACAGCAGGTCGCGCAGCTCCTGGCCGGAGGTCTCACCAACAAGGAGATCGCGCAGCGGCTGGGGATCACTGCGCACACGGTGAAGTTCCATCTGAACGGCATCCTCCGCAAGCTCGGCGTCTCCACGCGGACGGAGGCGGTCGTTCGCGCCGCACGCCTGGGGCTGGTCATCCTCTAACGATGCTCGCACCGATCGAACGGCGACCGGAGTGGCGGCTCACCGGCATCGTCTTCTTCGTCCTCATTGCCCTTCTGGTGCTGTGGGCGGCGTTCCGGATCGTCCAGCCGTTCCTTACGCCGATCATCCTCGGCGCGATCCTGGTGACACTGAGCTTCCGCAGTTACGTGCGCGTGCGGGCCCAGCTCCACGGCCGCGCGCACCTGGCCGCGCTGGTGATGCTGGCCGCGCTGACGTTCCTGATCATCCTGCCGGCGTTCATCCTGATCCTCATGCTCGTGCAGCAGGCGGACGTGCTGATCCAGCACCTTCAGTCGGGAGAGACGCGCGAGATCCTGGCCCACCTCGATCTCTCCACGCGCGTGGCCTGGCTGCACCGCTGGTTTCCGCATTTCGATCCGCAGAGCCTCAGCCCGCAGCGGCTCCTGCTTCCGGTGCTGCAGGAGATCCCGGGATGGGTGGCGCGACATGGAGCGGCGCTCGTCGGCGGGCTCGCCGGTCTGGTCATCGGCTTCTTCCTCGTGCTGTTGTCCGCGTACTTCTTCTTCATCGAAGGGGAAGCGATCATCGACGAGCTGGCGGTTCTCTCGCCGCTGCCGGAGCGCTACGACCGCGAGTTCGCCAACCGGTTCCGCGATGTGATCGACGCCACGTTCCGCGGACACGTGCTGACCGGACTGGCGCAGGGGGTGGTCACGACGATCGGGTTGATCGTCGCCGGCGTACCGGCGGCGCTGTTCTGGGGCGCAGTGGCCACCGTCATGTCGCTGCTGCCGCTCGTCGGCGCCGCTGCGGTGTGGGTTCCCGCGACGGTGTACCTCTATTTTGCCGCGGCTGGCGGACACGCGGCCTACTGGCAACCGATCTTCCTGACGATCTGGGGCGTGGGCGTCGTGTCGGTCGTCGACAACATCGTGCGGCCGCTGGCCATGCGCGGGAAATCGCAGCTTCCCGCCATTCCGCTGCTCATCGCGGTTCTCGGCGGACTGCAGGCCTTCGGATTCCTCGGCCTGGTCCTCGGCCCGCTGGTGTTCTCGCTGCTGATGTCGATCATCGACATCTACAAGCGTTCGTTTCGCACCCAGAGGGCGGCGTAGGGCCGCCGCCGGGCATACGTTTCCCCGCTACAATCGTCTAACTGACCATGAAGCGGTGGCTGCCGTGGCTGTTGCCGTTTTGCCTGGCATCGAGCGGATGTTTCTCCGGCTTCTCGAATGACGACGCTGCGGGCGCTGGCGACCGTGTCCATCGCGGCCGTTTCGTCAGCACGCTGACGCTCACGGGCGAGCTGGAGGCGGCGCGCGGCGACGTCATCTCCGTGCCCCGGCTCCCGTCGTGGCAGTCGTCGATCAAGTGGCTCTCGCCCGACGGCGAGGCGGTCAAGAAGGGCGACCGCGTGGTGGAGCTGGACAACTCCGAGTTCGCCAGCAATCTCGACGCGAAGCGGCAGGCGGTGGCCCAGGCCGAGCAGTCGCTGCAGCAGTCCGACGCGCAGACCAGGGCCGACCTGCTGAACGCCGAGCTCGACGTCGACAAAAAGCAGGCGGATTTCGACAAGACGAAGCTCGATGCCGACGTGCCGAGCGACATCGTCTCGGCGCGCGACTTTCAGGACCGGCAGATCAAGTTCAAGCGCGCCAAGGTCGAACTGGCGAAGTCCAGAAGCGTTCTGCAGTCGCAGCGCACCGCCGCGCGGGCCGACCGCGCCAATCTTCTGCTCGAACTCGGCAACGCACGTCGCGATCTCCAGACCGCCGAAGATGCCATCAGCGCGCTGATCCTGCGCGCGCCGCGCGACGGCATCGTCGTCCTCCGGGACCATCCGTGGGAGGGGCGCAAGATCAAGGAAGGCGACGCGGTCTTCGTCGGAATGCCGCTGGCCATGCTCCCCGACCCGAGCTCGCTGCAGGTCGCGGCGATGCTCCAGGACGTCGACGACGGCAAGATCACGGCGGGAATGCCGGCGACCGTCGTGCTCGACGCCTATCCCGACCTCTCGTTTCCCGGCCGCGTGGCGGAGATCTCCTCGGTCGCGCAGGAGAGCCGTGACCGCACGTCGCTCCGCCGCTGGTTCCGTGTGGCGGTCCGTCTCGAGCGGCTCGATCGGGACCGCATGCGGCCCGGACTCTCCGCGCGTGTGACCGTCCGGCGGCTCGCTCTCGAAGACGCGCTGCTGGTCCCCCGCGCCGCGGTCGATTTCTCCGGCGCGAAGCCGGCAGTCGGCAGCAAGCCGGTGACGCTCGGAGTGTGCAACGACTCCGACTGCGTGGTGCTCGCAGGACTGAAGGAAGGCGAGCGGGCCGGAGGTGGCGCGTGAAGCGCCGCCTGATGATCTCCGCGGCCGCCGCCGTGGTCCTGCTCGGCGCCGGCTGGGCGCGCAATCAACTCGTCGCCGACCGGCAGGGAACGTGGGTGCGCATCGCGCGGGGCGACCTCGTCTCCGGGATCGGCGTGACCGGCACGCTGGCCGCCGTCGATTCGCGCGCCTTCGGTCCGCCGCAGATTCACGACATGTGGGACTTCAAGATCTCAATGATGGCGCCGGAAGGGTCCGAGGTGAAAGCGGCCCAGCCGATCCTTGGCTTCGATACCTCCGACCTGCGCAAACGGCTCGAGGAGAAGAGCGCGGAATCGGAGCAGGCGCAGAAGGAGATCGAAAAGGAGAAGGCCGATCTGGCGATCAAGCTCGACGACGAGCGGCTGAACCTGGCCGAGGCGGAGGCCGGTCTGCGCAAGACATCGCTGAAGCTGGAAGCGCCCTCCGACATCACGGGGATGAACGAGCGCAAGCAGGTGGAGCTCGACGATGCGCTCGCCAGGCGGCAAGTGGAGGCCAGCCGCGAGCGCATCCAGGCGCTCGACCGCGCCGCACACGCGCGCATCGCGCTGCTGGAAAGCAAACGAGAACGCGCTTCGCAGATCGTGTCCGAGACGCAGGCGGACATCCGCGCCATGAGCGTCGTCGCGCCCGCTCCCGGCACCGTCATCTACACGACGAACTGGCGCGGCGACAAGCACAAGATCGGCGACCAGTGCTGGCGCCTCGAAC
>DATFUW010000621.1:0-3159 GCA_035260605.1 Thermoanaerobaculia bacterium
ACTCGACGTTGACCTGGTAGTTCTCGACGAAGCGGTACTGGTCATTCTTCCAGATCACCTTGTCGTCGTTGCGGTGATCGACGAGCTCGATCTTCGCGGTGATCGAGATCTGGTACTGCGTAGCGCGGCCCTGCTGATTGAAGGCGATGGGAAAGATGCCGAAGCTGTCGATCGAGCCATTCAGGATGGCGTCGGCGTCATTCGGATTGCTGACCAGCTTCAAGCGTCCGCGCGCCACCATCTCGTCGCCGACCGCCTGGGTGACCTGCTGCTCCAGCCCCACGCGCGTGGTGCGGTTGACGAACGCCGGCACCTGGACCGTGTGGATCGTCGGCGGGAGCGAGTTGGTATGGCCGACCAGCGCATATCCGCATCCGGTCAGCAGCACGAGCAGCGACGAGCCGATCATCCGACGACGGGACAACCCGCTCATTTCACCACCACGTTCACCAGCTTTCCCGGCACGTAGATCGTCTTCACGGTCTGTTTGCCGGCGACCCAGCTTTGGATGCGTTCGTTGTTGCGCACCGCCTCGAGTACCTGCGCCTCCGGGGCCTCGGCCGGCACCTCGACCTGTCCGCGGAGCTTTCCGTTGACCTGCACGACGACCGTGACCGTCTCCTCGCGCATCCGCTCCGGATCGGCCACCGGCCACTTCGAGGTCAAGATGAACGGCTCGTGGCCGAGCTTCTCCCACAACTCCTCGGTGATGTGCGGCGCGAACGGATGGAGGAGCTGCAGCAGGACGGTCAGGCTCTCGCGGACATCGATCGCTTCGGCGAGCGCCTCGCCGATGGCGTTCGACAGCTCCATGAGCGCGGAGATGGCGGTGTTGAACTCGAATCGTTCGAGTCGCTGCGTGACGGCGGCGATCGTCTGGTGAGTCTTGCGGACGAGCCGCGGAGCGGCCGGTTTTCGCCCGCCGGGGGCCGCGGCGACGCTCTCCGCCTGATTCCACACGCGTCCCAGGAAGCGCCAGGCGCCGACTACCCCCTCGTCCGACCATGCGGCCTCTTTGTCCGGCGGGGCGATGAACAGTGTGTAGACGCGTTCCGTGTCCGCGCCATAGCGGTCGATCAGTTCGTCGGGCGGCACGACGTTGAAGCGCGACTTCGACATCTTGCCGACTTCGGGGACGAGCTCGACCCCATGGCGCGTCGGCTTGCCGTCGCGCCACTCCACCTCGTCGAGCGGCACCCAGGCCAGGTTGTCCTGCGGATCGCGGTATCCCTCCTTGGTGATCACCCCCTGGTTGAACAGACGGGTGAACGGTTCCTCGAACGCGACCAGACCCATGTCGTGGAGCGTACGGCAAATGAAGCGCGCGTACAGCAGATGGAGAATGGCGTGCTCGATCCCGCCGATGTACTGGTCGACCGGCAGCCAGCGGTCGACGAGTTTCGAATCGAAGATCTTCTCCGCATCGCGCGCGGAGATGAATCGTGCGTAGTACCACGACGAGTCGACGAACGTGTCCATCGTGTCGGTTTCCCGCCGCGCCGCGCCGCCGCACTTCGGGCAGGTGGCGTTCACGAACGAGGAGTCTTTGGCGAGCGGGTTCCCTTCCCGTCCGGTGAACGGAACATCGAGCGGCAGGACGACCGGGAGCTGGTCTTTTTGTACTGGAACAATGCCGCATTTGTCGCAGTACAACATGGGAATCGGCGTGCCCCAGTACCGCTGGCGGGAGATGAGCCAGTCGCGGAGCCGATAGCGCACCATCTTGCGGCCGATGCCGCGCCGCTCGATCTCCTCGATGATCCGCTCGATGGCCTGCGCCGTCGGCAATCCGGTGATCACGCCGGAGTCGATCGCCACGCCGTGTTCCTTGTCGACGTACGGCGCTTGATCGACCGCTGTCCCGCGGGGCCCTACGACGAGGCGGACCGGGAGGCTGTACTGCCCGGCGAATTCGAAGTCGCGCTCATCGTGGCCCGGTACGGCCATGATGGCTCCGGTCCCGTACTGCAGGAGCACGAAGTTGCCGAGCCAGATCGGGATCTGCTCGTCGGTGAAGGGGTTGATGGCGTACGAAGCCGTGAAGCGCCCCTCTTTTCCGGCCTCCTGCCGTTCGAGCGCGCTCTGGTTGCGCACTCCGGCGATCCATCGCTCGATCTCCTCGCGGTCGGGAGCGTTGGCGATCAGCGCCGGGACGTCGGGATGTTCGGGCGCCACGACCATGAAGGTCGCGCCGTAGATCGTGTCCGGACGCGTGGTGAAGATGCGGATCGACTTCTGCAGCGCCGGCACGGGGAAATCGACGTCGGCGCCGAGCGAGCGGCCGATCCAGTTGCGCTGCATCGTCCGGACTTTTTCCGGCCATTCCTGGAGATCGTCGAGCCCCTCGTCGAGCCGGTCCGCGTAATCCGTGATCTTCAGGAACCACTGCTCGAGCTCGCGCTGGACGACGACTGCGCCGCATCGCTCACAGCGGCCGTCGACGACCTGCTCGTTGGCCAGCACCGTCTGGTCGGCCGGGCACCAGTTGACCGGTGCCTTCCCGCGGTAGGCCAGACCTCGCTCGTAGAGTTGAAGAAAGAGCCACTGGTTCCAGCGGTAGTACTCCGGATCGCATGAGGCGAGCTCCTTGGACCAGTCGTAGAGGATCCCCCACCGCAGGAACTGCTGCTTCATCTTGGCGATGTTGGCCACGGTCCATTCGCGCGGATGGATGCCGCGCTTGATGGCCGCGTTCTCCGCCGGGAGGCCGAAGGCGTCCCAGCCCATCGGATTGAGCGCCGCGTGACCGCGCATGCGCAGGAATCGGAACAGCGCGTCGCCCAGGATGTAGTTGCGGCCGTGTCCCACGTGGAGATCGCCCGAGGGATACGGAAACATGTTGAGCATGTAGTACTTCTCGCCGGAGCGGGCGAGGTCGACCTCGGCCACATGCGCCTCGGTCCATGCGCGCTGCCACTTCTGCTCGATTGCTTTCGGCTCGTAAGGCATGAAGGCGACGTATTGTAGGGCACCGCAGTGCCGCGGTGTTTCCGGCTCAGAGGACGAAGGTCACCGGCCCGTCATTGTCCAGCGACACGATCATCATTTCGCGGAAACGGCCGGTGCGGACGGGGATTCCGGTCGAGCCGAGCTCGCGGGCGAAGAGCTCGAAGAGCGCGCGGGCGCGTTCCGGCTCTTCGGCGCCGTCGAAGCTGGGAC
>DATFUW010000622.1:0-6521 GCA_035260605.1 Thermoanaerobaculia bacterium
CGGGCGCGCCGGCGGAGGCGTTCGAGCTCCCGTTCATCGGCCAGCGCGCGCGACTCGAGCTCGTGCACGCCGAGGAAATGGCCGAGCTCGGGGTGCTTGCGGTAGAAGATGGCGCCCGATTTTCCGACGGTGTACTGCCGCCGCGCGAAGGAGTCGACGCTCATGGGATGGTAATGGCGGGTGACGGCGCGCGCGTTGTAGCGGATCTTCAGTCCCTTCGCTTCCAGCCGGTAGGCGAGCTCGATGTCCTCCCAGGCCGCCGAGGGGAAGGTCGTGTCGAACGGATGTGCGGCGAGCAGTTCGCGGTCGATGGAGATGTTCGAGGTGTAGAAGAAGTTGAAGGGGACGATCGCTCCGTCTTTGATGAGCCGGTAACCGAACTGCAGGCCGTAGTCGTTGATGAAATCCATGAATGCGGTGACGCGCTCGCCGTGCGGCCATCCGGTGTAGCCGAGGCAGGCGAGGAGTGGATCGTCGTGCGAGTCGGCGTGGGTGCGCGCGTGTTCGGCGAGGAACCGCGGCTCGGGGACGGTGTCATCGCCGATGAAGACGACGAAGCGGCCGCGAGCGAGGCGCACGCCGTGATTGCGCGCCTCTCCCGGCCCGGCGTTCGCCTGCGAGCGGAAGGTGATCCCGGCGCGGTGCGACAGGGTCCGCTCCGTGCCATCGGTCGAGCCGTCGTCGATGACGATGACTTCGAACTCCGGCGCGCCCTGCTGCCGTTCGAGCGCGACGAGCACGCGTTCGAGCATCGCCAGCCGGTTGTGCGTGGGGACAACGACGGAGAACGCGGTCATGCCGTCACTCCGCCGTCGATACACAGCACCTGGCCCGTGATCCCACTCGCGTCGTCCGAGAGGAGGAAGGCGATTCCGGCGGCGATCTCGTCGGCGCGCAGCGCGCGGCGCATCGGAATGTCGTGGATCATGGCCCGTCTGGCCTCGGGATCGAGGCCGGCGGTCATGTCGGTATCCACCAGCCCCGGGGCGACGCAGTTCACCCGCACGCCGCTGCGCGCGACCTCACGGGCCAGCGACCGCGTCATGGCGATCAGCCCACCCTTCGCTGCCGCGTAGTTCGTCTGTCCGACGACCCCGTGCAGCCCGGAGATCGAGGCCACGTTGACGATCGCGCCGCGTCGCTCCTTCAGCATGACCGGCAGCGCCGCGTGCATCATGGAGAACGCTCCGCCGAGATTCGTGGCTACGACCTCGGACCACTCCTCGGGCGTCATGTGGAACAGCAGCGCGTCGCGGCGGATCCCCGCGTTGTTGACCAGCGCGTCGAGCGTGCCGAAGCGGGCCAGGACCTCGTCGACGATGGCCAGGTTGCGGGCGTCGTCGCGCACGTCGCCGGCGAAGGCGTGCAGGCGTCGCCGATCGGTGGCCACGAACTCCGCCGCCGCCTCGGCCGAACGGGTGTAGGTGAAGGCAACGTTGTAGCCATCGGCCAGCAGTCGCATGGCAGTGACCCGCCCGATCCCGCGGGCACCGCCGGTGATGAGGACCGTCCTGGCCATCGCGCGGTGAATCTACACGCGCGCGAGCGATGCGGCAATCGAGCGAAAGATCGCCATGCCGTCCGCGTTCCCCAGCAGCGCCTCGGCGCAGCGCTCCGGGTGGGGCATCATGCCCATCACATTGCGCGCGCGGTTGCAGATGCCGGCGATGTTCCGCGCCGATCCGTTCGGGTTGGCCGCGCGCGTCACCCGCCCCTGCGCGTCGCAGTAGCGGAAGACGATCTGCCCGTTGCGCTCCAGGTCGTCGAGCGTGGCCTCATCGGCATAGTAGTTCCCCTCGCCGTGGGCGATCGGCATCCGCAGCACCTGCCCCTGCGACAGTTCCGCCGTGAACGGCGTGCCGGTCTCTTCGGTGCTCACGTGGATGTCGCGGCCGGAGAAGCGGAGATGCTCGTTGCGCATGAGCGCGCCCGGCAGCAGACCGACCTCGGTCAGTACCTGAAAGCCGTTGCAGATGCCGAACACCAGGCCGCCCGCGGCGGCATGGCGGCGGATCGGGTCCATGATCGGAGCGAACTTCGCCAGCGCGCCGGCGCGGAGGTAGTCCCCGTACGCAAAGCCGCCGGGGATGATCACGCAGTCGGCGCCCTTCAGGTCGGTGTCCTTGTGCCACAGCACCTCGGCGGGCGCGCCGAGGAGATCGCGCGTCACGTGGAGCGCGTCGTGGTCGCAGTTGGAGCCGGGAAGAACGACGATGCCGAATTTCATCGCGAGAACACCATCAATGCACGATCGCGACCTGCGGGACTCGATAAATTGTAAGCGATCCACTGCGCTCGGTGGCCAGCAGACGATGGTGTTCCCGGTCGTAGGCTAGCGCGTACGCGTCCACGCCATACAGCGAGGCCGGAGCCACGAGGTGCGCGGAACCGGCAAAAGGAGCGCTGCTGTTGCAGCGCCGTTCGGCGAAGAGCAGCACGCGCTGCGTGGCGAGCGCCAGGATCTGCGGTCCGCTGCCGTCGGGCAGACAGATGCGCTCGGCGAGCGAGCGCGTCATCCCTTCCTTTGCGACGAAGCGTTTCTCGAACAGCGTGTCGCGGCTGACGGCCATCAGCGCGCGATCGTCCGCGGCGAAGCTCGCGGCCTGGATCCGCTCGCCGGTTTGCAGCGGCGCGCGGGCGATCTCCGCGAAGTTCGACGTGTCAAAGAGCGCCACGACCGTGGTCTCCGCCCCGCCGCTGCGCTGCGGCCCGATCACCGCGAGCAGCGCGCCGTCGGCGCTGACGGCGATGGCCATCGGATCTTCGAAATTGAGTGCATGGAGTTCCGTCTGCCCGGCCGCGTCGTACACGTGGACACGCCGGCCGAGGAGGAACAGATACCGGCCTGCGGGATCGGGGAGGGCGTCGCGGATGGCCTGCCCTTCGATCGTGATCTCGCGCAGGATCGTCATGTCCGGCAGGGAGAGGATCGTGGCGCTCTCGTCGCTGCCGTTGGCGATGTAGAGACGCGTGCCTGCGCGGTTCGTGCGCAGGGTGACGAGTTCCTTGGTCGAGGCGATCTCCGCCGAGTCGAGGACCAGACGGTGCTCGACCGTGCCGCTCTCGGGATCGATGGCCACGACGGCCTGCGGTTTGGCCAGCCCGACGTAGACCGTTCCGTCGCGCCCGATCGCCAGCCCGTGCGGATCGCCGGGAAGCGCCCAGCGGCGCTCGATCTTCGGGTCGTTCAGGGGGAGCGGAGTCAGCCGGCTCTGCGCGGCCAGAGGAGTTGCCGCGGATAAAGTGAGCAGCACGATGGCGGCGGCGGTGAGGTCACTCCTCGATTGTGTAGGAGAAGTTTTCGATGACCGTATTCGCGAGAAGTGCCTCACACATTTGATGAATCTGCCGCTCGACTTCCGATCGTGGCTGCCCACTATCCGCAAGCACGATTCGAAACAACTTTCCCGCCCTCACATCTTCCACGCCCGTAAAGCCGAGGCTGCTGAGCGAGTGCTGGATCGCCTTCCCCTGCGGATCGAGGACGGAGGGTTTCAGCTCGACGGTGACGGTCACTTGCATCGGGACGGCCCGCGGAAGGGTATCGCAATCGCGCGTGTTCCGGCAGCGTGTCCATCATCCCGCCGGTCCGCAGCCGTTTCTCCGGTCCGTTTCCTCCGGGGCCGCGGAGCTGGATCCCCGGTGCGAACCTGCGCGCCATGCAGCGCGACCCGCTCGCCTTTCTCACCGCCGTGGCCCGCGCGTACGGCGACGTCGCGCACTTCACCTTCGGCCCGCAGCACCTCTATCTGATCAATCATCCCGACCTGATCCGGGACGTGCTGGTGACGCAGCAGCACTCCTTCATGAAAGGGCGCGCGCTGCAGCGCACCAAGGTCCTCCTCGGTGAGGGGCTGCTGACCAGCGAAGGGGAACTCCATCGGCGCCAGCGCCGGCTGATGCAGCCGGCGTTTCATCGCGACCGGCTCGCGCAGTACGCGCGGATCATGGTCGAGGACGCGGAGCGCACGGCGGCGAACTGGGTGCAAGGCGAAACAGACGTCGCGCGCGAGATGATGCGCCTCACCCTCTCGATCGTCGGCCGCTCGCTGTTCGGCAGCGAAATCCAGGGGGAGGCCGACGAGATCGGCCGCGCCCTGACCGAGCTGATGGACGTGTTCACCGTCATCCTGAATCCGTTTACGCAGTGGCTGCAGCGCCTCCCGCTCCCGCGGAAGCGCGCCGCCGGCCGGGCCATCGAGCGGCTCGATCGCACGATCGATCGCATGATCGCGGAGCGCCGCGCTCCGGACGCCGGCCGTGGTGATCTGCTCTCCATGCTCCTGCTCGCGCGGGACGAGGATGGCGGCGGCGGGATGTCGGACCGGCAGGTGCGCGACGAGGTGATGACCCTCTTCCTCGCCGGACACGAAACGACGGCCAACGCCCTCTCCTGGACGTGGTACCTCCTGGCGCAGCACCCCGAAGTCGAGCGGAAACTGCACGCCGAGGTCGATTCGGAGGGACCCGTGTACGAGCGGCTGCCCTACACGCGGATGGTACTGTCGGAATCGATGCGCCTCTACCCTCCGGCGTGGATCATCGGCCGGCTGGCACTCGAGGACGTCCCGATCGGTGGGCACACGATCCCCCGCGGCGCGGTGGTGATGGTCTCGCAGTGGGTGACGCATCGCGATCCGCGCTGGTGGCCCGATCCCGAGCGGTTCGATCCGGAACGGTTCGCCGCCGAGCCGTCGTGGCCGAAGTTTGCCTGGTACCCCTTCGGCGGCGGCTCGCGCACCTGCATCGGCGAGGGATTCGCGTGGATGGAGGGGGTGCTCGTTCTGGCGGTGCTCGCCCGGCGCTGGCGGTTCGAACTGGCCCGGAGCGAACCGGTGCGCCCCCGCCCCGTAATCACGCTCCGCCCCCGCGGCGGCATCCGCATGCGCGCCGTTCGGCGATAATGCAGTCCATGCGGGACATCCGCTCGCTGTTCGCCGACTACGCCGCCTACCACCAGACGAAGGGGAACAAGTGGTTCCACCGGTTCGGGATCCCGCTGATCATGCTGACGCTGATCGGGATGCTGGCCCGCGTGGTCATCGCTCCGCACTTCGACGCGGCGATGGTGCTGATCGCCGTCGCGGAGATCGTCTACGTGGTGCTCGACTGGAGGCTCGCGGCGATCATGCTCGTGGTCTCGGTGGCCTTCTATTTCGCCGGCGCGGCGCTTCCGTTCACCGCCAACGCGGCGCTCTTCGTCCTCGGCTGGATCTTCCAGTTCGTCGGGCACAGTGTCTACGAAAAGCGGCAGCCGGCGTTTCTGAAGAACGCCCTCCATCTGCTCGTCGGACCGCTCTGGATCCTCAACGATGTCGTGCACGTCGTCTGACGGGATCGTTTTTTGCTGATCCCCGGCCGGGTACCGAGGTGTGAAGAACGATCCTGGGAAACGAGGGAAAGTCCTCGTCGTCGAGGACGACCTTGCCATTCGCCGTCTCGTCAGGATGATTCTCGAGCGTCACGGGTACCGGGTCGATGTCGCTTCCGACGGAGCAGAGGCCGGAAGCAGGATCCGGTCGGCCGCGTACGACGTGATTATTCTCGACCTGATGATGCCGCGTCTGGACGGGTTCGCCCTGATGGACCAGCTTGCGTCCGAAGATCCGGACAAGCTGCGGAGGATCATCGTCACCAGCGCAGCCTCGCCGTCCCTGATCCGCGAGCGGATGCGCGGCGCGCCGTTCGACCTGCTTCCGAAACCGTTCGATATTTCCGATCTGGCGAATCGCGTCGACGCCTGCCGCACCGCCCAAATGTAGCGGATGTAGGGCCGGCTCTCCAGCCGGCCGGGAAACATGCGCGGGGGGCCGGCTGGAGAGCCGGCCCTACATCGGCCGGCCCTACATGGGAACGAGCCTACAATCCTCAATTGATGCAGGCGTACGGGTCCGACCGCGTCCGCGCCGGCGACGGCGAGCAGATCATCGTCGCGTCGCGGCTCGACAAGGGATGGACCCCGCGGGCTCCCAAGACGCTGACCACCGCCGAGTTTCCCGGAACGGCGGTGCTGTGGGAGGAGTGCTACTTCGAGGTGGCCGCCGCAACGCCGCTGCCCCAGGGCGGGATGCGATACGTGCTCGAGCCGTGGCGCGAACATCTGGCGATGCGCGTCATCGACCGCTACGACGCGGCGAACGAGGCCCAGCGGATCGAGGAGAACCGAAGCCGGCTGGCCCGCGAGAAGGGACGGAAGTCCGCCAATGCCCTGGCCCTTCTCACCGGCCACCTTCCGGCGATCGTGCAGAACGAGCTGGGGCGCGAGCTCGGCGTCCTTCCCGCGCGCCTGACGTTCGTCTCCATCATCGGTGTCTGGGTGGTCCTTGCCGGGCTGGTCCTGCTTTCCGTCAGCCGCATCATGCAGAGCCGGAGCCTGCCGTCCGGCCTGGTGATCGTGGCCATGGGCGTGGCGATCGAGAATGTGATCCGCTTCCTGGTCAACTGGACCCAGGGTCGCGCGATCGGCTCGGCGATCGGCTGGACGGCCTACGCGATCTACCATGTCGTTTCGGGACGCGGGC
>DATFUW010000623.1:0-2754 GCA_035260605.1 Thermoanaerobaculia bacterium
CGCTCGGAGGGCGCTGGATCGCGCCGCAGATCGACGCCGATCCGTACAAACTGACGAACGCGCACGGGACGCTGAGCATCGACGGACAGCACGCGGTCGTCGACGTGGAACACGCGGCATCTTCCGGCGGGACGCTCAGCGCGCATTACGTACTGCCGCAGTACGCCCAGCCGTATCCGATGTCGGTCGACCTGCGCTACAGCGGAATCTCGATCGAATCGCTCTTCGCCACGTGGGGAATGCCGAACACCGGCCTCCGCGGTGCGGCCACCGGCCGCCTCACGTACCACTGGAACAAGGACAAGATCCTGGAGGGAGCCGGCGAGGGGACGGCGGCGCTGGTGCGGAGCACCGCGGCTTCGCGCGCGAAGTATCCGATCCCGGTCTCCGGCACGACCGCCTTCGGGCTCGACAACGGTGTCATCACCTTCCGCAGGATGGATCTGGCAACACCGGCGAGCACCGTAGCCCTGACCGGCAGGCTGCGGATCGAAACGATCTCCGCCGACTTCCGGATGAAGATCCACAGTACCGACTTCGCGGAGCTCGACCGCATCGGATACGACTTCGCGCACGCCGCCGGCAAGAAGGCTTTCAACCTGCTCGGGCTCGGCGGCAGCGGCGACATCACCGGCACCGTCGCCGGGCCGCTGAAGGCCCCGGAGGTCGTGGCGCACGTGGCCGCGGCGGGAACGAAGTTCCATGGCTCGCTGCTCGGCGACTCCGACATCGACCTGCGGTACAGCGGCCGGCGCGATCTGCTGACGCTGACCCACGCCATGTTCCGTGAAGCGGGAGGTTCGCTCGCGCTCTCCGGCACGATCGCCTTCCCGGCCAGGGGGCCGTCGCCGCGGTTCGATCTGGCGATCGACGCGGTCGACTATCCGATCGAGCGCGCCATGGGAACCGTCGATTTCAAACTGGCGATCGGCGGGCGCGGCACCGGCAAGCTGACGGTCACCGGCACGCCGGAGACGGGGAAAGTCCTCTTCTCAACGCTGACCGTGAAGCAGCCCGGCGGCGAACTGAAACTCGCCGGCATGATCGAGTGGCTCCCCGGTGTCGGCAACGTGGTCTTCGATCTCGACATCAGCGCGCAGTCGTTCCCCGTCGCCGAGATCGTGAAGTTTCTGGACCTCGGCTCGATTCCCATCACCGGCGAGCTGACCGGAACGCTGCGCCTCCGCGGTCCGAAGAACGCGCTCGAAGGAACGGGACAGGTCGTCGTGGCGGACGGGTCGATCTACGGCCAGCCGGTGACGAAGGCCTCGGCGAACATCACCTTCACGAAGGGGACGGTCCGGGCGACGAATCTGAACGTCGTCGCGCCCGCCGGCACGCTCACCGGCCAGGCGGAGCTGAACCTGCGGACCAACGAGTTCAACTACAACATCCAATCGACCGGGATCGATCTCTCGAGGCTGCAGGTCCTCGGGTCGCTCGCCGGAATCCTCGGCGGAAATCTCACGGTCAACTCCACCGGCGCCGGCACATTCCAGCAGCCGCAGATCGTCTTCAACGCGACGCTGAACGCGGCGAGCGTGCGCGGCGTGAATCTCCCGCCGGGCACCGCGCCGCCGACGCTCTACATCGCGGTGCGGAATGGCCAACTGATCGTGCGCGGCTCGGCCGCGGACGCGTTGACGATCGAGGGGAACGGGACGGTCGCGCCCGACGGCACGCTAAACGGGCTGGTGCGCATCCGCGTGCTGGACATCGCCAAACTGCTGTCGCTTTCGCCGAACCTGACTTCGCTGCCGGCCACCGGCAGCATCACCGCCGATCTGCGTCTCGGCGGGAAGCTGTCTTCGATCGAAGCGCTCCTCGTCGACGTCACCTTTCCCGAGTTCAACGTGCAGGTCTCCGGGACGCAGTTCGTGCCGGTGCAGCCGCTGCACATCTCGATGCGCGACGGACGGCTGGTGTTCAATCAGTTCCAGATCGCCCTCGGTGCGGGGGGATCGACGTTCGGCATCAGCGGCTACGCCGGGCTCACCGGAGCGAAGGACATCAACATCGACGTGCGCGGCGCGCTCGAGGCGGCGCTTTTGCAGCTCTTCGTCCGCGGGGCGCGTGCCGACGGCCGCGTGCAGATTGCGGCCGGCGTGCACGGAACGCTGTCGAAGCCGACCATTACCGGCACCGCGGAGCTCCAGGACGCGCAGGTCCGCTTCCCCGGGTTCCCGCAGCTCATCGACCACATCACCGGAACCCTCGTCTTCCGCGGCGACCGCGTGGACATCGACGCGCTGCGTGCGAACGTCGGCGGAGGAACGGTCACCGCGGGAGGCTCGGTCACGCTGAGCGGCATCACGCCGGTGCGCGCCCGAATCGCCATGCAGGGGACCGGCGTGGCCATCCGCTACTTCGAGGGGCTGACGCTCGAGGGGAACTTCAACCTGCTGCTGACGGGCGACACGGGGCGCGCCATTCTGCAGGGCGATGTCAATGTGTCGCGCGCCGTCTACTACCGCGACATCGATCTGGGGAACATGATTCTCGGCGTCATTCTGGCGCGTCGTGGCGTCACGCCGGTCGTCGCCGCAACCTGGCAGGATCACGTCGCGCTGCGCGTGCACCTCGCCGCTCCCGGCACGCTGGCGCTGCGCAACAACATCGCCGATGTCACCGGCAGCGGCGACCTCGACCTGACGGGCACGCTGGCCAATCCCTCGATCCTTGGAACCGTGACGCTGGATGAGGGAGGCAAGGTCCGGTTCCAGAACGTCGACTATCAACTCGTCCGCGGCTCGA
>DATFUW010000624.1:0-3604 GCA_035260605.1 Thermoanaerobaculia bacterium
GAGGATGCGGAGGAAGCGCTCGTCGATGCCCCAGAGTTCGATGGCCGCGCTGGTCACCGGGCCGTTGAGAATCTGGGCGGCGAGAAGGCCGAGCTTTTCCGCGAGGTCAATCAATGGCGCGGCATCGGCGTCCGCGATTCCCTCGAACGGCAGGTTGACCGCGGAGACGAAGATCGAGCCGCGCAGCGCGTCGACGACCATCTCGGAGGTCTGTACGGCGACCCGGTCCTGCGCCTCGAT
Organism: Thermoanaerobaculia bacterium; assembly: GCA_035260605.1. Taxonomy (GTDB): domain Bacteria; phylum Acidobacteriota; class Thermoanaerobaculia; order Gp7-AA8; family Gp7-AA8; genus Gp7-AA10. The sequence goes on from DATFUW010000624.1 coordinate 241, forward strand.
GGTGTTCGCTCCGATGTGCGGCGAGAGGACGACGTTCTTCGCGCGGAGCAGCAAGTGGTCCTTTGCCGGCGGTTCGTGGACGTACACGTCGATCGCCGCGCCGCCGATCTTGCCGCGCTGCAGTGCGTCGGTCAGCGCCTTCTCGTCGTAGATCCCGCCCCGCGCGATGTTCAGTACGATGACCCCGTCCTTCATCTTCTCGATCTGCGCTGCGGCGATCATGCCGCGCGTCTCGCCGGTCAGCGGCGTGTGGACAGTGATCACGTCCGCCTGGCGGAGGAGATCGTCGAGCGCGACGAGCTCGGCCCCGACCTTCTCGCCGACGGAGTCGGAAATGTACGGATCGAAGGCCACAACGCGCATGCCGAATGCGCGGGCCCGGGTAGCCACGCGAGTCCCGATCCGCCCCAGCCCGATGATGCCGAGCACTTTTCCGCTCAGCTCGATCCCCATGAACTTCGACCGTACCCATTCGCCGCGCTTGACGCTGGCGTCTGCTTCCGGGATGTTGCGGCAGAGCGCGAGCATCATGGCCATGGTGTGCTCGGTCGCCGAGAGGATGTTCGCCGTCGGGGCGTTGATGACCAGGATTCCACGCTCGGTGCAAGCCTCGACGTCGACGTTGTCCAGCCCCACCCCCGCCCGCCCGATAATGCGCAGGCGTTTGCCTGCGTTCACGAGCTGCCGGGTCACGGCGGTCCCGCTGCGCGTGATCAGCGCGTCGGACTGGGTGACGGCCACGAGCAGCTCCTCGCCCTTCAGTCCTGGGCGGTAGTCGAGCTCCAGGTCGCTCGCCGCGCGCAGGATCTGCAGCCCGGACTCCGCGAGCGTGTCGGTGACCAGGACCCGCTGGCTCACCGCACGACCTCGTCGAGCACATCGAGCATCGCCGTCAGTGCGCTGATGGGAATGTCGCCCATGTGCCCGATGCGGAACGTGGTCGCCTTCCATGCGCCGTATCCGCCACCGAGCGTGAAACCGCGGCGCTTCATCTCGCCGCGGATCATCTCCGGGTCTTTCACGGGCGCCAGAGTGGAGACCGTGGCCGAGGCGTGCGCCGGATCGGAGGCCAGCTTCGCGAAAGCGGCGGTGCGCCGGATCGTCAGATCGCGCATCTCGACATGTCTGCGGTAGCGAGCTTCGAGCGTTTCCTGTCGGAGGATGGCGTCGAGTTGCGCGGCCAGCGCATAGAGATGCGGAATCGACGGAGTCGACGGCGTGCTGCCGCCATCCGCGCTTTTCTTGTACAGCAGGAAATCGAAGTAGATCCCGCGGTATGGCAGCTTCTGCGCGCGTTCGAGCGCGCGCCCGGAGAGGGCGAAGACGGTAATTCCGGGCGGCAGGGCGATCCCCTTCTGCACGCTGGCGAAGCAGACATCGAGTCCCCAATCGTCGAAGCGCACAGGGATCGCTCCGAGAGAGGAGACCGCGTCGACCAGCACGAGCGTGTCGGCGGAGCTCTCGCGGACGACCGCCGCCAGCGCGGCGATGTCATTCGTCACGCCGGTCGAAGTCTCGTTGTGTGTCAGCGTGACGGCGTCGTAGTGCGCCCTGCGGCCGGCGAGATGGTCGGCCAGGCGTTCCGGCTCGACGGCCTTCCCCCAGCCGGCGTCGAAACGGTCGACTTCCAGACCGAGGCTCTCGGCGATCGCCGCCCACCGCTCGGAAAACGCGCCGTTGGAGGTGACGAGCACGCGGCGGGGAACGGAATTGACCAGGGCGGCCTGCATCAGCCCCGTGCCGGAGCAGGTGGCCACGAGCGTGTCGCCCGCCGTTCCGAACAGCGGCTGGAGGTCGGTGGCGATGCGGCGGAAGAGCTCCTGGAACTCCGCGCTGCGGTGTCCGATCATCGGCCGCGTCAGCTCGCGCAGGATCTCCGGGCGGACCCAGGTCGGGCCGGGAACGAAGAACCTGCACTGGGCTTCGGCGCTCATATCAGGTGCGGCATGACGGCATCGAGCCGCGGGCCGGGAATGAAGAGATCGGCATTTTCTCTGACTCGCGCCCGCGTGTGAACTCCTCCGAAGCCGATGAAGAGATCGACCGCCGGTTTGGCCTCCAGATCGCTGACGCCGTCACCGACGAAGGCAGCGTTCCCCTTCGTCCGCGCGCGCACGTCGCGCACCACGACCTCTTTTCCGCCGGGCCGCGTCAGCGGCGACGTGCGGTCGAAATCCTGGTACGTTCCGTCCTCGGCGAACCGAAGGCGGACGGCGTGGAGGAAGCGGTCGCCGATTCCGAGCACGTTGCAGAGCGGCGTCAGCGCCTGTTCGATTCCCGCGGTGACGAGGTGCACGACAGATCCGGCGCTTTGCAGCGCGTCGACCGTCTCCGCAGCGCCTGGAACGAGCGATGCGACGTACCGCTTGCCGAGCGCCGCGACGGCACTCCGCGCCGGCCGGATCATCTCCAGCCGTCGGGCGTACACCTGGTCGAGTGCCATCGATCCGTTCATCGCCGCTTCCGTGAGACGCGCCACCTCCGGGTTTCCTTCACCGAGGACATCGACTCCTTCGATCGTCACCAGCGTGGAGTCGACGTCGAAGAAGACCAGCCGGAACTTCGGGTTCAAGCAATGGCCCCGGGACGGACGACCTGCACGAGATCGGCCAGATGATCGAGGTAGTGATCGGGAGCTGCGGCGTGGAGCACCGACGGAGACGAGGAGCCGGTGGCCACGACGGCGACGTCGAGGCCGCTGTTGCGCGCTGCCTGCACGTCGATCGGCATGTCGCCGACGAACAGCGCCTGCGCCGCGGCGCACCCCGTCGCCTCGAGTGTGCGGAGTACGTGCTGGCGCGCGGGCTTGCGTGCCCCGGCGAGGTCGGGACCGACGATGTCGCGGAAGAAGCGCGTCAGGCCGAGGGACTCGAGAATCTTCTTCGAGAACGCCGTCGGCTTGTTCGTGCAGACGGCCATGGCCACGCCGCAGGCCTCGAGCTCCGCGAGTGTCGGTTCGACGTCGTCGAGCACTCGCGACTGCTCGCAGCAGATCGCGTCGTAGCGCCGTTCGAAGCTCTCGATGGCCCCGTCCGGAATGCCACCGGCGAAGACGCGCTGCATCAGCACTTCCAGCCCTTCGCCGACATAGGAGCGGATGGTCTGCGGGCTCAGATCGCCGATCCCGTGCTGCCGCACCGCGAAGTTCACGGCATCGGTCAGCGCCGCGTACGAGTCGACGAGTGTTCCGTCGAGATCGAACAGGACCGCGCGATACCGGAGCATCGTGGGCCGATTCTATCCCCGATCGTCAGGCCCACAGCCCGCGCAGCCGGGCGACCGCCTCGTCGATCTCCAGCGGTGTATCGATGCGCGGCCACCCCTCGTACTGCTTGAAGCCTTCGATCAGCACGATCTCCGTGGC
>DATFUW010000625.1:0-7855 GCA_035260605.1 Thermoanaerobaculia bacterium
CGTGCAGGCCACGAAATTCTCCGAGGGCGCACGGCGTCAGATCGAAGCGGCAGGGGGGACCTGCCAGGAGACTCAGGAGTGAACCTCGTCGAGACCGTTCGCAACATCTGGGCAATCGAGGACCTGCGCAAGCGGGTGATCTACACGTTCGGGCTGCTGGCCGTCTATCGCCTCGGCGCGCACATCCCGACGCCGGGAGTCGACCCGGTCGCCCTCTCGGAGTTCTTCAAAGCGCTGCAGGGCGGCGTCTTCGGATTTCTCGATCTCTTCTCCGGCGGTGCGCTGCGGCGCCTGTCGGTGTTCGCCCTCGGCATCATGCCGTACATCTCCGCATCGATCATCCTGCAGCTCCTCACCGTCGTCTGGCCCTACCTGGAGAAGCTGTCGAAGGAAGGGGAGATGGGGCGGCGCAAGATCAACCAGTACACGCGTTACGGGACGATCGCTCTGTCGATCATCCAGTCGCTCGGCGTGGCCTTCTGGCTCAACGCCCAGACCTCTCCGGGCGGTGCCCCCCTCGTTCCCCCCTCGGTGCAGGACAGCCTGTGGCACGTAGGCTTCCCGATCATGACCGTTCTGACGCTGACGACCGGCACGGCGTTCATCATGTGGCTCGGCGAGCAGATCTCCGAGCGCGGCGTGGGCAACGGCATCTCGTTGATCATCTTCGGCGGGATCGTGGTGAACCTGCCGCAAGCGGCCATCGGGCTGGTCGACGACATCCGCACCGGCCAGCGCAACCTGTTCGCCATGATCTTCCTGCTGGTCTTCATGATCGCGGTCATCGCCTTCGTGGTCTTCATGGAACGCGCCCAGCGGCGCATTCCGGTGCAGTACGCGAAGCGCGTCGTTGGCCGCAAGGTCTACGGCGGATCGAACACGTACCTGCCGCTGCGCGTGAATACCGCAGGCGTCATTCCGCCGATCTTCGCCTCCTCCATCCTGGTCATTCCGCAGACCCTCTCGCAGATGATCAAGACCCCGTGGGCGGCGGCCATCGGCAACCAGATGAAGGTCGGCGAGCCGCTCTACTACCTGTTGCAGTTCGTGGGCATCATCTTCTTCGGCTTCTTCTATACCTCGATCATTTTCAATCCGGTCGATACGGCGGACAACATGCGCAAGTACGGCGGCTTCATCCCGGGCATCCGTCCGGGGAAGAAGACCTCCGACTACATCGACCGCGTCCTGACGCGGATCACGTTCGTCGGATCGATCTATCTGGCCGCGGTCTGCCTGCTGCCGGAGTTTCTGATCACCGGCATCCACGTGGCCCAGCTTCCCTTCGGGTTCGGCGCATCGCTCGACCGCGCCCTGCCGGTGTGGTTCACCGAAGGGATGGGATTCAACTTCTATTTCGGCGGCACGTCGCTGCTGATCGTCGTCGGCGTGGCCATGGACACCATCCAGCAGATCGAATCGCAGCTGGTCATGCGGCACTACGACGGCTTCATGAAACGAGGACGCATTCGAGGACGGCGAGGCTGAGCGCAGCGTGAAACTGATCTTCATCGGACCGCCGGGGAGCGGAAAAGGGACTCAGGCGAAACGGTTGGCAAGCCGCCTCGGGGTTCCGCACATCTCCACCGGAGACATGCTCCGGGAGGCGGTCTCCGACAGCACCGAGCTGGGCCGGAAAGCGGCGCCAGTCATGGCCGCGGGCGGACTGGTCTCGGACGAGCTCATGATGGGGATCATCCGCCAGCGCCTTTCCAAGCCGGATGCAAAGAAGGGATTCATCCTCGACGGCTTCCCCCGGACGCTGGTTCAGGCCGAGAAGCTCGAATCACTGGTCGGGAATGGGGCCGATGGGCTCCGCGTTGTGCAACTGCTGGTCCCTGATGACGTAATCGTGAAGCGGATCGCGCTCCGCCGATCCTGTCCCGAATGTGGAGCGATCTACCATCTCGAAACGGCTCCTCCCCGCAACGACCGCGTCTGCGATCGCGACGGAAAGGATCTCGTGGCGCGTCCGGACGATACGGAGCAGGCGGTGCGCAAGCGGCTGGAGGCGTTCCACAGGCAGACGCTTCCGGTGGCCACGTTTTACAGGATGAAGAGCGTGTTGCGCGAGGTCGACGGGATGGGTCCCGTCGACGAGGTCTTTGAGCGGATCGAAAGGACATTGTCGTAGATGCTGGAGCGGATAAAAGGGCCGGTTCTGAAGTCCCGTGACGAGATCGCGGTGATGGATCGTGCCAATCGTGTCGTGGTGGAGATCCTGGAGATCATGCGCGCCATGATCAAGCCGGGCGTGACCACGGCGCAGCTCAATGCCGTGGCCGAAGAGGAGCTGAAGAAACGCGGGGCGAAGTCGCCGTTCAAGAACTACGCGCCGCTCGGCCTTCCGCCGTATCCGGCGGTCGTCTGCGCTTCTGTCAATGACGTGATCGTGCACGGGATCCCGAACCGGGGACGGCTGCAGGAGGGCGACATCATCGGGCTCGACTTCGGCGCGGTGCTCGACGGCTTCGTCGGCGACGCGGCCATCACCGTCCCCGTGGGGAAGGTCTCACCGCGTGGCCAGGAGCTGGTCGACACCACCCGCGAGTGCCTGGAGCGCGCGATCGTGCAGATGGTCCCGGGCAAACACCTCGGCGACATCGGCGCGGCGGTGCAGGAACACGCCGAGTCCCGCGGCTTCCACGTCATCCGCAATTTCGTGGGGCACGGAATCGGACGCCGCATGCACGAGGATCCGCAGGTCTACAACTACGGCCGGTGGGGGCGGGGCATCGAACTGCGGGAGGGGATGGTGCTGGCCGTGGAACCGATGCTCTGCGACATCGGGCCGAAGCTGCGGCAGCGCATCGAGCGCGCCGGCAACGATGGCGCGATCGAGGATGTCCGCACTGACGCGGACCGATGGACGGCGCGCACGCTCGACGCAACGCTGGCGGCGCATTTCGAGAATTCGGTGGCCATCACTGCGGATGGCCCGGTAGTGCTGGGAAAGTAATGGCCAAGGAAGAAGCAATCGAAGTGACCGGAACGGTCCTGGAGACATTGCCGAACGCGATGTTTCATGTCGAACTGGAGAACAAACACAAGGTACTGGCACACATCTCGGGCAAGATGCGGAAGCATTTCATCCGCATCCTTCCGGGAGACAAGGTGCTCGTGGAGCTGTCGCCCTACGATCTGACGCGGGGGCGGATCACGTATCGATACAAGTGAGGCGTCCGGCGCTCGGCGTCCGGCGTCCGGTGGAGCAATCATGAAGGTCCGTTCATCGGTGAAGCGAATCTGCAGCAAGTGCAAGATCGTCCGGCGCCAGGGTGTGGTCCGGATCATCTGCGTCAACCCGAAACACAAGCAACGGCAGGGATAGAGAAGAGAGCCTCGGAGACAAACCATGGCACGCATCGCAGGAGTCGATCTTCCGCTCAACAAACGGGTCGAAATCGGCCTGACGTACATCTACGGGATCGGCCGCTCGCGGTCGAACCACATTCTCCAGACCGCGGGCGTGAGCCCGGACATCCGGGTCAAGGACCTCAGCGAGGACGACGTCCGGAAGATCCGGCAGGTGATCACCGACGAGGGGAAGGTCGAGGGCGATCTGCGCAAGGATGTCGGGCTCGACATCAAGCGCCTCATGGAGATCAACTGCTACCGCGGCATGCGGCACCGCCGCGGCCTCCCCGTTCGGGGACAGCGGACACACACGAACGCGCGCACGCGCAAGGGACCGCGCAAGGGCGCGATCGCAGGCAAGAAGAAGGCCACCAAGAAGTGAGCGCGGACCAGGCTGTGAAGAACTGAGGAAGACGCAACCATGGCGACAGCTAGAGCACCACGACAGGGCGCGCGTCGCGCCGGAACGAAGAAGAAAGAGAAGAAGAACGTGCCGCACGGCGTGGCGTCGATCGCCGCCACGTTCAACAACACGATCGTGGCCATCACGGATCCGATGGGCAACGTGCTCGCCTGGTCGAGCGCCGGGCGCATCGGGTTCAAGGGCTCGCGCAAAGGGACGCCGTTCGCTGCGCAGGTTGCGGCACAGAACGCCGCCCAGCTCGCCCAGGAGCACGGAGTCCGTTCGGTCGACGTGAAGGTCAAGGGCCCGGGGGCCGGACGCGAGTCCGCCATCCGCGCGCTGGCCGCGAGCGGACTGGACATCAAGTCGATCAAGGACGTCACCCCCATTCCCCACAACGGGTGCCGGCCCCCGAAGAGACGCAGAGTTTGAGAATCACCAGACGTTACGGCAAGCAGCCGCTGCCGTACATCAGGAGGACAAGTGGCTCGTTATTCTGATCCCGTTTGCCGGCTCTGCCGGCGTGAGGGCATGAAACTGTTCCTCAAGGGAGACCGTTGTTTCAAGGACAAGTGCGCCATCGAACGGCGCAACTACGCTCCCGGCCAGCACGGCCGGAGGCGCTCGAAGGTGCTCGGCTACGGAATTCAGCTTCGTGAGAAGCAGAAGGTCAAGCGGATCTACGGCCTGCTCGAACGGCAGTTCCGGCTGTATTTCCAGCGCGCGGAGCAGAGCGCGGCGATCACGGGCGAGAGCCTGCTGCGCCAGCTCGAGCTGCGCCTCGACAATGTCGTCTATTCCCTCGGGTTCGCCTCCTCGCGCGCCCAGGCGCGGCAGCTCGTGCGCCACGGACACATCGAGGTCAATGGGAAGAAGCTCAACATCCCGTCGTACCAGGTGCGCAAGGGCGAGGTCATTCAGGTGCGCGAGAAGAGCCGGAAGAACGATCAGATCCGGCAGGCCGTGGAGACGGCCAGCGGGCGCGGCGTTCCTTCCTGGCTGCAACTGAACGCCGAACAGTTCCAGGGAACGGTGCTCGATCTTCCGAAGCGCGAAGACATCCGGCTGCCCATCCAGGAACAGCTCATCGTCGAACTCTACTCGAAGTGAACTCGCGGCTGGTCCGCCAGCCGCCATCCGCCGACCGCCGACAGCCATACAGGAGGCCGCTCACATGTTGTGGTCAGATTTTCAGAAACCGAAGAAGCTCGATTACGATCCCGAGACGCTCACCGCGAACTACGGGCGCTTCGTCGCCCAGCCGTTCGAACGGGGGTTCGGGACGACGATCGGCAATGCCCTGCGCCGCGTCCTTCTCTCCTCGATCGAGGGGGCAGCGATCACCGCGTTGCGCGTCGAAGGCGTGCTCCACGAATTCTCCTCGCTGACCGGCGTGGTCGAGGACATGACCGACGTCGTGCTCAACCTCAAGCAGATCCCGTTCAAGCTCCATGGGGACGGACCCAAGACTCTGTACCTCGGGAAGAAGGGGCCGGGCGTCGTCACGGCGGCCGATTTCGATCAGGACGCCGACATCGAGATCCTCGATCCGGCTGCGCACATCGCCACGCTTTCCAAGGAGGGCAACCTCAAGCTGGAGGCACGCCTGAAGCGCGGCCGCGGCTATGTGGTCGCCGACCGGAACGCCGACAGCGATCTGCCGCTCGGCTACATCCCGGTCGACTCCATTCATTCTCCGGTGCGCCGCGTCAACTATCACGTCGAAGGCGCGCGTGTCGGGCAGATGACCGACTACGACAAGCTCATCATCGAGGTGTGGACCAACGGCGCCGTGTCGCCGCAGGAGGCCGTCGGCCTGGCGGCCGACCTCCTGGCCGATCACCTGCGCATCTTCAGTGCGTTCGAGGCCCGCGGCGAAGAGGCCGAGGAAACGGCGCAGCCGGAAGTCGATCCGCGCCTGTCGGAGATGCTGGCCAAGCCCATCGAGGAGCTCGACCTCTCCGTCCGCTCGGCGAACTGCCTCAAGAACGCCAACATCCGCACACTCGGTGATCTCGTGCAGCGCACCGAGCGTGAGATGTTGTCCACCAAGAACTTCGGCCGCAAATCGCTCGACGAGATCAAAGACGTTCTCGCCAGCCTCGGACTCTCGTTCGGGATGACGCGCGCGTCCTCCCGCGGAGGCGAGATGCGCGAGTGACGGCCAGGCCGTCGTCCTGAGCCGCGAAGACGGCCAGGGATCTCGGGCACGATTGGGAGAAACCGGAGGCTACTGCAATGCGACATGGAATGGCGAACCGAAAACTGGGACGGACGAGCGGCCACCGCGCCGCCCTGTTCCGCAACCAGCTTGCCTCCCTCATCGACAAGGAACGGATCATCACCACCCTTCCCAAGGCGAAGGAGCTCCGGCCGCAGATCGAGCGGCTGGTCACCCTGGCGAAGAACGACAGCGTGCACAATCGCCGTCAGGCCGCGCGCCTCGTCGGTGATGACGGGCTGATCGCGAAACTATTCGACATCCTCGGGCCGCGCTTCACCGAGCGGCCCGGCGGATACACGCGCATCATGAAGCTCGGCGCCCGCCGCGGCGACGCCGCAGAGATGGCCATCCTCGAGTTCGTCGGTTACGAGCCGCAGATCGAGGAAGCGCCGGCCGAGCCAAAGGGCAAGAAGGCCGCCGCTCCGAAGCAGGAAGAAGAGACCGGGGAAGCGCCGGCCGTAGCCGCCGAGGAAGCCGAAGAGGCGCCGAAGCCGAAGAAGAAGGCGGCGCCCAGGAAGCCCGCTCCGAAGAAGACCGCCAAGCCGGCGGCCACGAAGCGCACTCCGAAGAGGAAGACCTCTCCCAAGAAGACCGCGAAGTGACATGCAGCGGCGGGCTTCGGCCCGCCGCGCTCATTTCAGGACCAGCCGCCGCTCCACCGTCATCCCGTCCCCCTCTCCGCTCGGCACTGCGATCGAGCGGTCGCGCGCCCGCAGCAGCGGCGCCGCCTCGGGCGGCAGCGTGCGGGAGTGATCGGCGACCACGACCTCGATCGGTTCGTCTCTGCGCAGCGTGATCTCGATCTGCGCCGCGGACTGGCCGATGACGTTCACCGCGTGCCAGCCCGGCGCCAGCCGGCTGCGGAATCGCTGCGGGGGAGGCGGCGGAGCGATGCCGTTGATCGAAAGTCCCGCCAGCTCGGGCGCGCGGAAGAAGAGTGCGATCGCGTTCGCGCCGCGCATCGACCGCACCAGCAACGTCACCTGACGCCGGCCGCCGCGGTCGTCGCGCAGCACACGCAGCTCGGGCGGAGCGGCGGACACGCGCGGCGACGGCGCCGCCCATCCTCCCGCCGGCTGCGCAAGCCACGGCGCCCAGGCCGGCGGGACGTGGCGGAACGGACCGTGCGAGCGGATCGCCGGCGTCAGATGGTCGACGACCCACCGCGCCCCCTCCTCCGTATCGACGTAGCGGACATCGATCCGCTCCGGCGAGTCGGGCGTGTAGACCGGAATGAGCAACTGCATGGCGATGCACGCGGCCGCCGTTCCGTACATGGCAGTGACGGCTGCGCGGCGGATTCCTGCCGATACAGCGACCGGCGTGAAGGTCGTGCTGACGATGGCCACGGTCACGGCGATCAGCCCGAGCGTCGGCCGTCCCATGATCTCGTAGAGGCGGATGATGACCGGAAACCAGAGGACTGCCGCAGCCGCGGAGGTGAGGACCACCGCGCGCGCCGGCGAGAGTGCGAGCGTCGCGCGGAGCGCCGCGGCGAGCGCGAAGACGATTGCCGGAACGACGACGAGATCGCTGCCGCCGGGGAGCATCACCACCGCGCCGAAGCTGGCGGCGCACCAGCAGAGGCCATGGCCGAAGAACAGACCGTCGAATCCGGCGCGTGCGTAGAACGGCTTCGCGCAGATCATGGCCGTGGCCGCGCCGATGAGCCACATCGCGGCGATCGACGGTCCCGGCTGTGCGCTCCAGACGGCCGACGGCGTCCGGAGCGAAACGATCCAGGCCGCGGCGCCGCCGATGACCGCCGAGGCGACGATCGTCAGAAACCACGAGAAGACTCCCGCGGTGATGTGCCCGGGCGTCGTCTGGCCCTTCCGCATGCGGATCGCGGCCGAAAGGAAGAGCAGCAG
>DATFUW010000626.1:0-3687 GCA_035260605.1 Thermoanaerobaculia bacterium
CCGAGGCCCAGACCGCGATTCGCACGCGTCGTCGAACTGTCGGCCTGCTTGAATCGCTCGAAGACATGCGGCAGAAACTCAGCAGAGATCCCCTGCCCTGTGTCCCGCACGCTGAGCTTTGCGGCGTCGCCGTGCGGCTCCAGCTTCACGGTGACCTTCCCGTTTGCGGGAGTGAACTTCAGCGCGTTGCTGAGCAGGTTCAGCAGGACCTGCTGCAGGCGGTCGGCGTCTCCGATGACGGCCACCGGCTCTTCGGGAAGAAAGTCCTGGAGATCGATCTGTTTTTGCGCGGCGGCCGGACGCATGGCCTCGCAGCCGGCGCGGACGGCCTGCCGGAGATCGTCGATGGGGTTGAGGTCGAGCGACAGCTTGCCTGCCGAGAGCCGAGCGACGTCGAGGATGTCATCGATGATCTTCACCAGCGAGGTCGTGCTGTGATGCATGCTGTCGAGGGCCAGGCTCCGCGTCGCTTCGTCGACGAGATCGAGTTGCATCATGCGAATCCATCCGAGGATGGAAGTGATCGGGGTGCGCACCTCGTGCGAGACCGTGGCCAGGAACTCGTCCTTGGCTCGGTTGGACTCTTCGGCAGCTTCCTTCGCGGCACGCAGCTCCTCGCGGCGGCGGAGCTCGCGCAGATCGGCTACCACGATGCAGTAGACGACGTCGCGGCCGCTGCTGATCGTGCTTCCGGTCAGATTCACGGGGATCCTTTCGCTTCCATCGCGAAGCGCCAGCTCGATCCGCTCGGTCTTGTGGCGCAGCGTTTCGAGAAAGCGATCGAAGCTCTCGCGCCCATCGGGGGCCAGCAGCAGGTGAAAATCGATGCCGAGGATCTCGTCACGCGGCCGGCCGGCGAGCGCTGCGAGTTGCGGATTGCAGTAGGTCATCCTCCGCTCGGCATCGAGCATTGCTGCCCCTTCGCCCATCTCCTCGAGCAGGAGCTGAAAGGGCGGATGGAGATCCTTGAGCGAGTAGACCTGCTCGCCGGTCTCCTCGTTGATGACGAACGCGTCGACACGCCCGTTGCGGATGGCATCGAGCAGTTGCTGCGGCTCGTCGAGCTCGAACTGCAAGCGGGCAATCTCCTCCAGCAGACGTCGTTCTCGTTCAGCCCACGTTTCGCTCATGCGGGACTCCTCAGACGCGCGGCTTCAGGTCGAGACCCAACAGGACTTTCTCCCGGTTGGAAAGATCGCCGATGATCTTCCGCATCGGCGACGGAAGTCTTCGCACCAGCGTGGGGATGGCCACGATCTGATCGCTCCGCGCCAGCTTCGGGTTCCTGGAAAGATCGATGATCTCGATCGAGCACTTCCCCTGGAGATGTTCCTCGCAGAACTTCCGGAGATTCCCGATGGCCGCGGCCGAGCGCGGGGTCTGCCCGGCCACGTAGAGACGCAGGTTCCAGAAGTCCCGGTCGCTTTTCCGCTGCTTCACGGAGCACCCTCCTTGGCGCGCGCGTGCCCGTTCCCTGCCGTCCGAATGCGCACTTTCGGAGCCCCGAACTTCCCATTCGCTTTGCGACTCGTTGCCATGGTCAGCCGATCGCGCCCGAGCTGCTGCTCGCGCGCGGCATCACTTTCGATCGCCTGCCGGATCTCTGCGGCCTCGGATTCGAAGGCGCTGCGGAGCGATGCGATCTGCGCCTCGACCGCCAACCGCTTTTGCTCGAGCGCCTGCTGCCTCCGCCCGATGTCCTCCCGGCGCCGGAGCGCTTCGGCCGTTTCCCGCGCTTCCTGCGCGATGCGCGAGGAACCGGTGAGCACACCCTCCGATCCGATGTAGGCCTCGACCAGCCGAATGCCTTCGGACGTGAGCAGAAACTCACGGATCTGATTCGAATGATTCATGCCCCGCGATTTCAGAACGTAGAGCGCGCGGTTGCGCTCCCCGCTCGACTCGATGTCGCGCAGGATCATCCAGGTGTCGACGATCGACGAGATTTCCGTGATCGTCGACTCCTTCGACTGCGCGCCGGATGTCAGGCTGGTGAAGACAGCGGTCACTTGCTGGAGCTTCAGGTAATCGATGAGGCGCAGCAGCATCGACTTCACGTCGCCGGCGCCGGCGAGGTCGAGGAAATTCGTGATCGGGTCGAGCACGACCAATCTCGGCTTGAAGTCGCGAATGTTCCGGTACATGACGGCCAGATGGCTCTCCAGCCCGTGCTCCGTCGGCCGTGCAGCGTGGCAGCGGAACAGGCCCCTGGAGGTCCACGTCCGCAGGTCGATGCCGATCGAACTCATGTTGCGGCGGATCTGGTCGGGCGATTCCTCGAAGGCGAAGTAGAGGACCCGCTCGCCCCGCGCGCACCTCGCCCGCGCAATCGTCGCCGCGAGACTCGACTTTCCCGTCCCCGCAGTTCCGGAGACCAGGGTCGTCGATCCGCGGTACAACCCCGCGCCGCCGAGCATCCGGTCGAGCTCCGGGATGCCGCTGCTGATGCGCTCTTCGGAGGCCTCGTTCGCCAGCCCGATGGAGGTGATCGGAAGGACCTCGATCCCGTTCTCGTCGATGATGAACGGATACTCGTTCGTTCCGTGCGCCGTGCCGCGATACTTCACCACGCGCAGTCGCCGCGTGGCGACCTGCTCGCTGACGCGATGGTCGAGCAGCACCACGCAGTCGGAGACGTATTCCTCGAGCCCTTGGCGGGTCAGCGATCCATCGCCGTGCTCGGCGGTGATCACGGTGGTGATTCCCTGATCCTTCAGCCAGCGGAAGACCCGCCGCAGCTCGGCACGGAGGACGGCTTCGTTCGGAAGTCCGCTGAACAGCGTCTCCAGCGTGTCGAGGACGATCCGCTTCGCGCCGACCGTCCCGATGGCATCCGCCAGGCGGATGAAGAGACCGTCAAGATTGAACTCTCCGGTCTCCAGGAACTCGCTCCGCTCGACGCGGACCGAATCGACGAAGATCTTCTTCCTGCGGACCAGCGACTCGAGCACGAAACCGAGGGAGCGCACGTTGTCGGCCAGCTCGTGCTCGCTTTCCTCGAAGGCCATGAAGACACCCGGCTCGCCGAACTGCGTGGCACCGCGGACGAGAAACTCCGCGCCGAACAGCGTCTTCCCGCAGCCGGGCCCTCCACAGACCAGAGTGGGCCTGCCTTGCGGGAGTCCTCCCTTCGTGATTTCGTCGAACCCTACGATCCCGGTGGGTGCTTTTCGGATTCCGCAACGGCCGTTGGCAGCGCGCGGCATCGGTGTCCTCAACGGGTGAAGACTCTACCGCCACGCCGCAATGAGTGCAATCACAACCTTTCGTCTGATGCAAATCTCCGCCGGCGAAAATCGGCACTGCGTTAGAATTTCCCGCCGATGGGCTCTTCGCTGCGCATGATGCGCGTCATCGACTCACACACCGCCGGCCAGCCGACGCGCGTGATCGTCGAGGGCGGACCGAATCCCGGCGAAGGGCCGCTCGCCGAACGGCGTGCCCGTCTGCGCGAACAGTCCGATCGCTTCCGCTCCGCCGTCGTCGGCGAGCCGCGCGGCTCGGACGCGCTGGTCGGAGCGCTGCTCGTCCCTCCCTCCGATCCATCGTGCACCGCGGGCGTCATTTTCTTCGACAGCAGCGGCTACTTCGGGATGTGCGGTCACGGAACGATTGGTCTGATCGCCACGCTCGAATACCTCGGTATGGTCAAGGCGGCCGGCGTGCACCGCATCGAGACTCCCGCGG
>DATFUW010000627.1:0-7624 GCA_035260605.1 Thermoanaerobaculia bacterium
CCCACTCCCCCGCCGTCGCGTGGTAGGCCGCGAGCTGGTCGGCGTACGGCGAGAAGCCGGCCACCAGGCGGATCGACACCTCGGTGGCCGCCAGCCCGAACGCGCCGAACACCACTCCGGTGAGCAGGATCCGTCCGAAGGACTCGGCCCGCTCGATCAGCGGCAGCGCGATCATCGCCGGCAAGGCGATGGACAGCGTCAGCCCCACCAGATAGGCCAGGCTGGTGTGCGCTTCGGCCAGCGTGGTCTGCGGCGCGTTGGAACCGCCGACGACCACGACCCCGGCGAGCGCCACGCCGGAGATCAGCGCGGCCCAGGCGACGGAACGTCCATGCCGGACCGCGGCATAGAACAGCGCCGCCGGAATGAAGACGAACAGCGGCGACAGCAGCATCACCGCGATCAGCAGTGCGTAGCCCGCGACGTACCGCAGCGACCGCCCGAAGGAGATCACCGTCGCCTCATGATGCATCGGGGTATCGGTCATTCCTCAGTCCGTGGCGAACGGAAGCAGCGCGGCGATCCGCGCCCGCTTGATGGCGTTCTGCAGCTTGCGCTGATGCAGCGCGCAGGTTCCCGAGATCCGGCGCGGAAGGATCTTCCCCCGCTCCGGAATGAATCCCTGCAGCATCTTCACGTCCTTGAAGTCGATGTATTCGATCTTCTCGACACAGAATTTGCAGACGCGCTTGCGGCGGTAGAAGAATTTCTTCTTCCCTCCCTGCTGCCCGCGTCCTTCGGAACTGCGACCCTGAATGGCCATGGTGGTCCTCCTCACTCCGCCGGCGTTTCCGCCGGCTGCTCGGGCGTGGGTGCAGGCGTCGAGGCAGGCGCCGGTTCCGTACTGCTGAACGCCGGCGCGGGACGCACCCGCTCCTTCTTCGGATTGCGCTTGGCGAGCTTGTCCGCGCGCTTGTGATCGAGATCGGTGCGCACGATCATGTGGCGCAGGATGTTCTCGGCGTTCTTCATGCGCCGGTCGAGCTCCGACAGCGACGCATCGCTCTCGAACACGAAGAGGTGGTAGTTGCCCTCGTTGAACTTGTGGATGGGATAGGCGAGACGGCGGCGGCCCCACGCTTCTTCGTGCGTCAGCTTCGCCCCCGTTCCCTCGGCGACGTGCTTGAAATCGGTGATTGCCGCCGTCGCTTCTTCCTCCGTCACTTGCGGAGAAAGGATGAACAGGACTTCGTACGTCCTCATGTTTCCTCCTTCTGGCCTAGCGGGGCTCCGTCCGTGCGGAGCCCAAGGAGCAGGCAGATTGTCAAAAAGGCCCCAACCTCGGACCGCAGCCCATTATTTCACGGGCAGTGCGAGCGTGTCCGCCGTCCCGTCGGTGTAAGCCACCGTCACCGTGATCCCCCTGGCGTCGGACTGCAGCGTGATCCGCGTGCCGTCCGGCTGGACCACGATGTCCTGCTGCTTGCCGGCCGCCGTCGTTCCGCTGCTGACCACGTGCGCCTCGGTCTTCGGCGGCGCGATCCTGCCCGAGTTGTCGGGGCAGAACGGCCCATCCGCCGTGATCCGCTCGGAGCTGTGCGTCACCGTCGTGACCTTGTCGTTCGGCGCGGGACACGTCTCCTGCAGCACCACCGTGGTCTTGTAGTAATAGCGGATGCAGGTCGAGCGTCCCCCCGGTTCTTCCCGCTTCCCGACGCGCGTCTCGCTGCTGAACGTCCACTTGCAGTTGTCCGGCAGCGTCCCCTCGGCCGTCGCCTGGCTCTTCGGCTCCGCCGCGGCGAAGATCAGGTCCTTCGGCACGAACTCCATCCCCGCGACCTTCACCCCGGCGAAGGCGGACACCGCGGCGAGCACGCTAATCGTCAGAAAAAGTGAGCGCATGGATGTTCTTCAGCCACTCGAAGACAACATCGTTGCGATCCAGCGCATGCCGCCACCAGTGATCGGGATCGACCCGCTCGTACCGGTCGGCCCGCATGATCACCGCGAATGAGTTCCCCGCGGCCTTCCGGAACAGCCGTCCCGCCCGCCCGGTGTGGTACGGCGAGGTAACGATGATGATCCGCTTGAATCCCGCGCGGCGGATGAAGTCGCCAATGAGGTCGGCCTCGTGCTTCGTGGTGTCCTCGACTTCCGGCGCCGGAATGATCGCGTCGGGAGGGACCGACATCTGCGCCAGCGCGCTCTTCTGAACGTCGAGCCAGAGCGGAACGCGGATGTTCAGCCGGCGGAGCGTGCCGTTGTTCCCGACGTCGGGCGCGCGGAGCAGGATGATCTTCCGGCTCCACCCTTCCCGATACAGTGATCCCGCCTCGAGCGTTCGTTCCAGACGCAGCGAGCCGAGAACGATGATGGCGTCGGAACGGGCGAGCGGATCGGTGCGGATCAAGCAGCGGGCCATCGCCGGCATCGCCAGCCGGACGGCAACCGCGGCGACGACGAGGAGCACGGCCAGCCGGCCAAGCAGCTTCACGGCCTGACTATACTCGGAGCAGCTTGCGCGTCCTTTTCTTCGGCTCGGGAAGCCCGGCGTCCGTCCGCGCGCTCCAGGCGATCGTTCCGGTGACTTCCGTCTGCGCGCTGGTCGTTCCGAAACGACATCGGTTGTGGCATCGCGATCCCGCGGCGGCGCTCGTCGATACCGCCCGCGCTCACTCGCTCCCGGTTCTCCGCTTCGATGCCGCAAACCAGCAAAGGTTCCTCGACGCGTTACAGCGGCGGCGGATCGCCCCCGATCTGATCTGCATCGCCACGTTCCCTTCGATTCTGCGGCGCGACGTCCTGCAGAGCGCGCGCGAAGGAGGGATCAACCTCCACGCTTCGCTCCTGCCGAAGCACCGCGGAGCCGATCCCCTGTTCTGGACGTACGTGAACGACGACAGGGTGACCGGAGTGACCGTGCACTGGCTCGACGAACGGGTCGACGCCGGCGACATCATCCTGCAACGTCAGATCCCGCTGGCGCGCGGGCGGCCAGTGCTCGATCTCTACGACGAACTCGCATCGACCGGCGCCAGTCTGCTGCGCGAAGCCGTCGAGCGCCTCGAGCGTGGCGAACGTCCGCGCTTCCCGCAGGACGAGTCGCGGGCAACGTGGGAGCCGCCGCAGCAGCGTGCAACCCTGCCCGACATGCGCGACTGGCCGGCCGAGCGCGTCTGGCACATCGCGCGCGCGGGCCTCGGACTGCTCCACGACGGCCGCGGCGCTCCGCTCCACGGATCGGTCCGCGGTTACGCCGTCACTCCGCACGCCCGGCCGCCCGGAAGCATCGAGGAGACGTCCAACGGCTGGCGCGTGTTCTGTGTCGATGGAACGGTCGAGCTGGAACGGCTTCCCGTGCCGGGCCTCTGGGACCGGTTGCGGCGACGGATCAGCCGGCCGCGGAGATCTCGCCGGTAGGCAAGCCGGCCCTCCGCTCGACGAAGAGATCGTGCCAGATGGCGTACGAATACGCCGCCCACAGCTCGCTCGAAAGCTGCCAGGTGAAGTCGGCCAGCTTCCCGCGCGCGATTGCTTCGCTGTACTTCCTCCGATCGATTCCCGGAGCCCGGGTGATCGTGCCGTCGGCCATCGCCTCCTCGAGCGCGGCGACCACGGCGGGACGGCGAAACCACTCCGGTTGCGGCGCGAGGAATCCGAACTTCTTCTCGCGCCAGACGATCTCCGGCGGCAACAGCGGTTGGACGGCATCGCGGAGAATCCGCTTCGTCCAGCCGCGTCCGAGGATATCGTCGTCGGGAAGCGAGAAGGCGTACGACACCAACCGATGATCGAGAAACGGCGCGCGCGACTCGATGCCCGAAGCCATCGTCGCCCGGTCGTTGACGCGGAGGACGGTTGGCAGCAGCCGGCTCTGGAATCCGCCGTACAAGGCACGTTTTAGTGCGCTCATCCCCGGGACGTCGGCCGCGAATGCGGGAGTCTCGGAGAAGCGGGTCAGCACGGTGCGATCGAGGATTGAGTGCTGACCGTGGTTCGCGGAGGTGCGCGGGGGCCGAAACGCGCGGACCGCGCCGGCGGCGAGCTTGCTCAGCGGAGAGCGCGATGCGTGTCCGAGGAGGGGGTTGCGGGTGCGCGCCGCGGCCTTCGATGCCGACCACGCGGAAGGAAGCCGCAGCGAGCGCACGCGCTGCTGGATCGCGTCCTCGGCGAAGTTCGCATAGCCGGCCAGGAGCTCGTCCGCCCCGTGACCTTCGAGCACGACGCGCGTTCCCTCCGCCGCGAGCTGCCGGTAGAACTCGTGATACGCGAGCACCGAGGCGTTCCAGACGAGGCCTTCCTGATGCCAGGTGGCCTGCTCCACCAGCGATCGGAATGCATCGGGATTCACCTGCAGCGACTCGAGCTTCTGGCCGAGGTGGTCCGCGACGCATTTCGCGAATTGGATCTCGTCGATCGGACTTCCGGGGAACGACACCATCGCAGCGCGCACCTCGACCGGCTGCTCCGCGGTTGCGGAGAGCGCCAGGCCTCGCCGCGACAGCGATTGCGCGCAGGCGTCGATGCTCGAGGAATCGAGCCCGCCGCTCAGCGTGACGGTCGGCGTGACGTCGACGCGCAGGCGGATGCGGACCGCGTCCATCAGCAGCTCGCGGAACTCGTCGACGCGCTCCGCGTATCGCTTCGCCGGGCAGACCAGCGTCTCCGCCGTATTCCACCACGTGCGGCGGACGCTGCCGGCGCGATCGACGCGGTACTCGACGTACGATCCGGGGGGCACCGGCTCGATCCCTTCGAACATCGACTCGCCGCCGCAGTAGCGCGTGAATGCTTCGCCGGAGAGCGAGGCCGGCACTCCCGCCGCCAGCAGCGCCTTGATCTCGGAGGCGAACAGGACGCCGGCATCATTTTCAGAGACGAACAGCGGCTTGACACCGAAGCGGTCGCGGGAAAGCAGGAGCTTGCGGTTCGGACGGTCCCAGATCGCGAACGCCCACATTCCGTTGAATTGGCGGTGGCACTCCGTCCCCCACTCGCGGTAGGCGTTGAGCACCACTTCGGTGTCGGAGTGCGAGCGGAATACGTGGCCGCTCGATTCGAGCTGCGCGCGGAGTTCCTTGAAGTTGTAGATCTCGCCGTTGAAGACGATCGTCAGCTCGCCCCGCGGGTCGGTCAGCGGCTGCGCGGCCGCCGGGGAGAGATCGACGATCGAGAGGCGTGCGGCCGCGAGGGCGACGTGCTCCTCGGCGACGACACTCCGGCGATCGGGGCCGCGATGCGCGATGCGGTCGATCATCGCCGTGGCCACGGCGCGGTCCGGCAGACAGCCATCGCGAACGAATATCCCCGCGATTCCGCACATGGCGACACGGTCGCAGAAAATCGTAAGGGACGCAACACGCCGTTCGCGCTCTGCTATCCTCTTCTGCACTCCGTCCATGCGTGCGGTCATCACCACTCCCACCTTTCACGTCTACGACGACGTACTCCCGCCCACGGACTTCGCCGCCGTCTGGGAATTCATGCAGCTCGAGGAGTACGCGCCGGTCGATTCCCAGCAGTGGGTCAAGGTCTGGAGCCTCACCGACGGCCGTCCGCTGGCGGGTCCGGGGGTCTACTCCCAGCGAACGAAGCGGGCGAGCGAAGGCGACCGCTGCTATCCGACCCGCCGCGGCATCGACAAGCTCATCGAGGCCGTGCTCCAGCACTGCGCCGAGTTCGCGGAAGTGGTCGGTGAACGCAACCGGCAGTGGACATTCCTGACGGCGAAGGCGTTCCTCTATCCGCGCGGAACGGCCCTCTCCTGGCACGC
Organism: Thermoanaerobaculia bacterium; assembly: GCA_035260605.1. Classification (GTDB taxonomy): domain Bacteria; phylum Acidobacteriota; class Thermoanaerobaculia; order Gp7-AA8; family Gp7-AA8; genus Gp7-AA10. The sequence continues at coordinate 5,714 of DATFUW010000627.1, forward strand.
CGACTCCTCCGGCTACACCGGCGCCTATACCTTCTACACCCACCCCGAGTGGAAGAGTTCCTGGGGCGGCGAGCTGATGATCGCCGACGCGTCCACACTGGGAAGGGACCTCGGCACCAAAGTCCTTTCGACCGTCGCTACGGAAGGCGACCGCGTCGTGGGCGTACGCAGGATGGAGGTCCCTGCCGCACTGGACCACTCCGCGGCCGACGCGGTCCTCTCCGAGCGGGGGCTGGGGCACTACATCCAGGCGAAACCGAACCGGCTGGTCGTCTTCCGCGGCGGGATCCCGCATCGCATCGCGCGTGTCGATCCGGCGGCCGGCGAGCATGTGCGCTGCGCGATCGCGGGTTTCTTTCAGCCCGAATGAGCCGGTTGCCGGACGGCGAAGGGAACCCGCGCGAACACGAACTCCCAGTCGACGAACAGCAGCAGCAGCGGCAGCGCGAGCCAGTGCGTGCCGAAGGCCGCCGAGCGAACGACAGCGGCAACGATCGCCAGCGGGACCACGATCCAACGTGCCGGCCGCCAGAACACCGCGACGACGAAGAGCGAGTCCAGCGCCGCGGATCCGAGCGCGACGAGCCACGCCGCGTACGAGTGTGTCGCGATCCAGAGCGCCGCAGGACGCCCGGAGAGCGACCAGTAGGTCAGCGCGGCCTGAGCGATGTTCGAGGGGGTGTACCACCGCCAGCCGACGTACGTCAGCTTCGTGATTCCGCTCAGCAGAAAACTCAGAGCCACGAGGAGCTGCGTCAGGACCACTGGCCACCGATAGTCGGTTGATTCGGCAGGACGGTCCGCCGGCTCGGCCGCACCGATCGCGAACATGGCGATCGTCGGGACCGTCAGCCCGCCCATCGTCGTGAAATCGTCGATCGTCAAAATCGATTCGAGCGGCGCGAAGTGATACAGGAGCAGGCCCGCCGCGAACGCGGTGACGCGAGTGTGGAAGCCAGCGATGACCGCGACGAGCGACAGCCACAGCAACCCGTAGAGCACCCACTCGATCCCGGGATGGAGCCCGAAGTAACCGAAGCGGAAGAGGAGCATCCGCGGCAGCGGCATCCAGAATTCAAGCGGCCACGCCGTCGCGGACGGCAGATCGGGACGCGATGCGAGGATCCACAACGCGAAGCAGGCCACGATCACCCGCGTCGCGGTGAACCCGATCCTGCTCGCCGGCCGGAACCAGATGTCGTCCCAGATCTTCCGCAGCCTTGCCATCATCGCGGCCACCCCCCAACGAGCTGCGACGACTCGGACACGCCGGCGAACTTCTTTGCCGGGGTGCGCGTCACGAGGTACACGCGCAGGGCCGCGAACGGCGTATGCGCGGCCGGGGGAGGCAGTTCGATCGAATACCATTTCGGTGCGGCAGCGAAACCGAGGAGATGCGATCGCCCGACCCTCGCCCCAGCCGATAGAAGCCGGCGCGCGCGCTCCGCTCTGTCGAACATGAATCGCAGGGCTTGCTGCTGTTGCTGCGGATCGAGACGTACGAAATTGACCAGCCACCAGATGTCGAGCGTGCGCTCATCGAAGGGCGACCACGATCGGGGGTCGATGCGGTGTTCTTCCCCCGAGGCGTCGACTCCGACGAAGCGCACGTTCGTGAACGGGCGCTGGGCATCGCTGGGCTCCAGGAACACTCCGTGTGTCACGAAGGGCCATGCGTCACGCCGCGTCGCGACGAGTCCGGCATACACGAGGACGAGGTAGAGAAGAAGGATGGTCACGCCACGGCGCCTGCCTGCTTCGTCGCGTGCCAACCGAATGGCGCAGACAATCGCCAGAAAGAAGAGAAATGCAAGGAGATCGGCGATCTGGCTCATCGGGAATCGGTCGAGCGGTTCGGCCGCGGCATCACTCGACCTGCGGAACGGCGCTCTCTGTCACCACCGCGGAACC
>DATFUW010000628.1:0-2644 GCA_035260605.1 Thermoanaerobaculia bacterium
TCTGGAAGCCGCGCGGGAGCTTCAGGCCTCGCTGTGCACGCTTGCCGATGTACGAATCGAGGTCGCCGCCCTTCAGATTCGTGAAGCGCTTCCCTGCATAGACGACCAGCGTCCCGTCCTCGGGAACGACGGCCACGGCGACTACCTTTTCGGGCGCGATCGGCGTGCGATGGATCTTGATCGTCTGCACTCCTTTTCCGCGCACGAGCTGCGGCAGCTCGTCCGCCCCGAACAGGAGCAGCTTCCCCTCGCTGGTCGCGGCGGCGACGCGGTCGTCGTCGACGCTGCCGACGCGTTGCGGCCGGAGGGTCGTCGCGCCGTCATTGACGTTCACGATCGTCTTCCCGGCCTTGCGGTCGGTGATCAACTCCTCGAAGCGGACGACGAATCCGTAGCCGTCGTCGGTGGCCAGGAGCCAGAGGTCGTCGGGATCGCCCATCATCACGCCGGTGAAGGTGGCCCCGGCGGGCGGCGAGAGGAAGGCCGTGAGTGGCTCGCCATGCCCTTTGGCCGACGGCAGCTCGTGCGCCGGAAGGGCGTACGTGCGTCCCGTCGAATCGAGAAAGACCGCGAGCTGATTCGTCCGCCCGCGCGCGGAGTGCAGGAACGCATCCCCGCCTTTGTACTGCAGCGAGGCCGCGTCGAGATCGTGTCCCTTTCCCGCGCGCACCCATCCTCTTTCCGACAGCACGACGGTGACCGGCTCGGAGGGAATCAGCGCGGCGGCATCGAGGGCCTTTGCCGCCTCGCGCTCGACGATCGGCGAGCGGCGCCGGTCGCCGAACTCCTCGGCGTCGCGCAGCAACTCCTCCCGCACCTGCTTCTTGAGGCGGGCCTTCGACCCGAGGATCTTCTCCAGCTCCTTCCGCTCGACACTGAGCTTCTCCTGCTCGCCCTTGATTTGCATCTCCTCGAGCCGGTTGAGGTAGCGCAGTTTCAGCTCGAGGATGGCCTCGGCCTGCGGGTCGGAGAGCTTGAAGCGGCGCATCAGCACCGGCTTCGGCTCGTCCTCGCGCCGGATGATCCTGATCACTTCGTCGACGTTGAGATAGGCGATCAGATATCCATCGAGGATGTGCAGGCGCGCGTTGACCTGATCGTAGCGGTGCTGCAGCCGGCGGCGGACCGTGTCGGTGCGGAACTCCAGCCACTCCAGCAGCAAGTCCCGGAGCGTGTACAGGCGCGGCCGCCCGTCGAGCCCGATCATGTTCATGTTCACGCGGTAGCTGCGCTCGAGATCGGTCGTGGCGAAGAGGTGGGCCATCAGCTCCTCGGCGTCGACCCGATTCGAGCGCGGCACGATCACCAGCCGTGTGGGGTTCTCGTGATCGGACTCGTCGCGCAGGTCATCCACCATCGGCAGCTTCCTGGCCTGCATCTGCTGCGCGATCTGCTGCAGGACTTTGCCGGGCGAGACCTGGAACGGCAGCGCGGTGATGACGATGTCTCCCCCCTCGGGCTCCCACCGCGCCCGCTGGCGGACCGACCCGTTCCCCGTCTTGTACATCTCGCGGATCTCCGCCAGCGGCGTGATGATCTCCGCGTCGGTCGGAAAGTCGGGCCCTTTGATGTGCTTCGTCAGCTGGGCGATGTTCGCCTCCGGGTGATCGAGCAGCTCCACGCAGGCATTGACCACCTCGCGCACGTTGTGCGAGGGGATGTCGGTGGCCATGCCGACCGCGATCCCCGATGCGCCGTTGAGCAGGACGTGCGGCAGCCGTGACGGAAGGAGCCTCGGTTCGCGGAGCGTGCCGTCGAAGTTCGGCCCCCAGTCGGCCGTCCCCTGCTCGAGCTCGGAGAGCAGCGTCTGCGCGAACTTCGTCAGGCGCGACTCGGTGTAGCGCATCGCGGCGAACGATTTCGGATCGTCGGGCGAGCCCCAGTTCCCCTGTCCTTCGATCAGCGGGTAGCGCATGGAGAACGGCTGGGCCATCAGGACCATCGCTTCGTAGCAGGCGGAGTCGCCGTGCGGATGGAACTTGCCGATGACGTCGCCCACCGTGCGGGCCGATTTCTTGAACTTCGCCGCCGCGCTCAGCCCCAACTCCGACATGGCGTAGACGATCCTCCGCTGCACCGGCTTGAGCCCGTCGGAGACGTGTGGCAGCGCCCGGTCGAGGATGACGTACATCGAGTAGTCGAGGTACGCCTTCTTCGTGAACACCCCGACCGGCGTCTGCTCCACATCGGGCGCCGGGAGCGGCGGCGGCTTGAGTTTCCCTTGAGTTTTGGTTTTGCGTATGGCCATATGGACGTTCGATGTCGCAGGCGAGCCGATCGGCGAACCATCGTCACTACCGAAACATCGCCGGTACGATCGAGTTCTTCCTCGGCGTCTATTTTCTCGATTTCGGCTTTCTCGCGGGGCTGTTTTTTCTCCGGCAGTTGAACCGCACGGCCGTCATGCTGGCGGCCGCCGGCGCGCTGTTCGGGATTCTGCTGATCTTCCGCGCCGGCCGCCTCCTGGCGTGGCACCGCTGGTTCTTCTGGTTCCTGACCACGATCAGCATCCTCGTGCCGATCGGCTGGTTCATCCCCACGCTGATCCGCCTTCGCTGATCACTCCAGGATCTCGGCCCGGTTCCCCTCCTCCATGAGCCATTCCTTGCGGTCGGCGGCGCGGCCCTTGGCCAGCAGCATGTCG
>DATFUW010000629.1:0-2454 GCA_035260605.1 Thermoanaerobaculia bacterium
AGAGACCCAGTCGATCGCATTTGGAGGCGCCGTGGTGAGGATGAACGTGCCGTTGCCCGATCCGTCGGTCAGAATCGTGGTGCAGCCCAGAAAGGACTCCCCTTCGCCGTAGCCGGAGGGATCGGCCGACGGGCTGCCGTAGGCACAGATCCGGTAGTTCCTACTCGCTTTCGAGCTCAGCGTGCCGTTGATGATGACCGAGGAACCATTGCTCGTCGCGGAGGTGAGGATCGGGAAGTTCTGGCCGTGATTGCCAAGCCCGATGTCGATGTCTCCGGCGTCATTCGCCGTGACCCCCGCATCGCTCAGCGTACCACCGCCGTTGGCGTGAGCGAGGTCGATTCCCAGGCCGCCGTTACTGTAGATGCTGTTCCCCTCGATTCTGTTTCCGATCGACACGCCGCTGCCGCTGTCGTCGACCAAAACGCCCGCCTTGGAGTTGAAGGCGATGACGTTCCCCTCACCTGCACCGCTGCCGCCGATGGTGTTGTCATGCGCCCAAGGGCTATTGTCGCCCGGGTCGCTCAGCGCAATTCCGTAGGCGCCGTTTCCTCGGGCCGACGTGCCATCCGGTCCAACGCCGATGTAGTTCCCCTGGATGACGACGTCCGAATCTTCGAATGCGCTGCTGAAAAAGTTGATCCCGTCCGCGGCGTTCCCGGAGATCACATTCCGCTGCGAGGCGGTCGAACCCCCGATCGTGTTGACGAACCCCTGCGTATCGTGAATGAAGATTCCGCTGCCGCCATTCGCGCGCACCGATCCGTCGGCGAGAACGCCGATCAGATTGCCTTCGATGGCGTGGCCTCGCGCCGTAATCAGATCGATCCCCATGCCGGTGTTGCCGCCGATCACGTTGTCGCGGATGACACAACCGGAAGTCGTCCCGTCGATGGAGAGGCCCGCACTATTGGGAACTGCGGTCGTCCCGTCGGCTCCGATGCCGATCGAATTCCCCTCGACGATCAGGGAACCCGCGGTGACGCCGACGAGCGCGATTCCGCCCTCGGGAACCCCGTTGTCGGTATTCCCGCCGACGACGTTGGCCTGTGACGCCCCAGATCCGCCGATGACGATGGCCGTTGCGGTGGCCGCATTGACTTCGATTCCCAGGACTCCCGCTCCGCCGTCGGAATTTCCGGTGGCGTCGGTGCCGACGTAATTCCCTTCGATGGCCACCGAACCGAGCGAGCCCGTGACGCTGATCTGCGCCGACGCCCCGTGGACGATCAAGCCGCGGATGGTCGAGCTCTGCGATCCCCCATTGAGCTCGATGCCGGCTGCCAGTCCGGTGGCATCGATCTCGATCAGCGGGGAGGCCGTATATCCCGGCTGCGTCGTTCCATCGATCGTCACGCTGTCGGTCAGGGCGGGAAGCAGCGACGTCAGAACGATCGTCTGCGCGCCGCTGCCGATCGAGAAGGCGATCGCATCGGCGCCGCTGCTGCCGTTTGCGGCGTTGATCGCCTCGCGGAGCGAGCAGTGCGTCGCATCGCACGAGCCATCGTCGACGTCGTTGGCCGAATTGACGGTGAAGGTCGCCGCCGAGGCGGCGGGAATCAGCAGCGCGAAAGCAACGGCGATCGAGAGCAGGCGTTTCATCGGTCCCTCCTGATGGCGTTCATCTTCGCCATCGCGCGGCGCCGCCGCATCGCTGGCAACGCACGAGCGGCGTAGGTAGAAACACTCAGAGTTCCGGTACGCGTGTGAGGAGACGCCGGAGGCCGAGGAGGTTCTCCTTCAGGATGTACGCGGCAGCGCCGGCGTCGCGAGCCGCCTGGCGGAAGACCTCTTCATCGAACTGCGTGACGATCGCGATCCGCGCGCTGACATCGCGGAGCCGGATCTCGCGCGTGGCGGTGAGGCCGTCGACGTCCTGCATGTGCAGATCCATCAGCACCCAGTCGGGACGGCTGTCGAAGTAGAGCTCGATGGCTTCGCGCCCGCTGCCGCACTCGACCACTTCCGTGGCCAGGTCGGCGAGCATCGATCGCAGCAGACGCCGCATCTCCGCGGAATCGTCCGCGATGAGGAGCTTCATCGCGCGTCATCGTGCGCCGCGGCCGCCGGTCCCGGAACCGACGCGAACGCACGAATGTCGTGAGTGGAAACACTCAGGAAGGGATCAGAGCGACGAACGGTGCTCCAGCACGAAGCGCAGCAGGGAGTTCGTCCCCGAGAGTCCCAGCTTCGCGCAGATGTTCGCCCGGTGGTTCTCGACCGTGCGGTAGCTGATCGACAGCTCGCCCGCGACCTCCTTGCTCGTCTTTCCCTCGGCGATGAGGCGCAGGATCTTCCGCTCCGCCGGCGTCAGTTGCTCCAGCCTCGGCTTCTCGCGCAGCAGCGCCGAGGCACGCGCAGCGCGCCGGAGCAGATACGACGAGATCACAGGGCTCACGTAGGAGTTTCCGCCGGCCGTGACGCGGATGGCGTCGGCGATCTCCCGCGCCGCAG
>DATFUW010000630.1:0-6166 GCA_035260605.1 Thermoanaerobaculia bacterium
CGCACTGGCCGCCGTCGCCGTCACGGTCGTTTGCGCGTTGTGCTGGTCGATGGCCCTGGCGGCATCGGCACGTCCCTCGATCCCGGCGACGCTGTCGGGATACTGCTTCACGAACTGATCGAAAGCGGCGAAGCTGGCGTCGTACTGCCCGGCGGCGAGCAGTGCGCGCGCGTTGGTCAGCGCCTTCTTCTTGGCCGCGAACTCCGCGTGCTGCTGCTGCGTCATCACGGCGCGCGGCGCCGGGTTGCTCTCCAGATGAATCACGGCGATCGCCCCGAAGAGGCCCGCGGCGAGGATGCCGATGACCGAAAAGGAGATGATCGGCGGGACGATGCGCGTCCGATTTCCGAGGGCGGGCGTCACGTCGTCGAAGCGCTTGTCGGTCGTGGCGCCGAGCCGTTTGCTCGTCGATCCGATGGCCACGGTCTCGTGAACTCCCTCGGCCTGTGGTGGGATCAAATCAGGGAGGAGCGCCTTGCGCACGCGCTGCAGCTCGGCGAGCGCGTCTGCCGCGCTGCCGTAGCGCGCCTCCGGCGCCTTCTGCAGCAGCTGGTCGACGATCCTGGCGATCGCTTCCGGCACCTCCGGGTTGACCTCGTTCGCCGGTTTCGTTTCGCGTTCCACGACGTTGCGCAGAATGCTGCTGACGTCGGCTGCGGAGAACGGTTTCACGCCGGTCAGCATCTCGTACATCACCACGCCCGCGGAGAAAAGGTCCGAGCGCTCGGTGATCGCCGCGCACTTCACCTGTTCGGGTGACATGTAGTTCGGCGTGCCGAGCATCGATCCCACCGCGGTGAGTGTGGAGTCGACCGGGCGCGCGATCCCGAAGTCGGCGATCTTCGCCTGTCCGTTGGCCGACAGCAGAATGTTCGCCGGCTTGATGTCGCGATGCACCACCCCTTTGGCGTGCGCATACGCCAGACCGCGGAGGATGTCTTCGCTGATCCGGACCGCCTCGCCGACCGGCAGCGGTTTTGAGCGCTTGAGCCGATCGCGCAGCGATTCGCCGTCCACCCACTCTGTCGCCAGAAAGGAGATGACGTTGTTCTCGTATCCCGGTTCGTAGAGCGTGACGATGTTCGGGTGCTGCATCGCGCCGCAGACCTCGGCTTCGCGCTGCAGCCGCTGATAGAACTCGGCGGCTTCGCTCTCGTCTTCGAACTGCTGCTGGACCTGCACGGTCTTGAGCGCCACGCGGCGGCCGATCCGCTTGTCGCGTGCCAGGTAGACCATTCCCATGGCCCCCTTGCCGAGGACCGATTCGACCTCGTACTCGCCAAATTGGCGGCGCGTATCGCTCGCCAGCTCGCCCATGGGAATTGCGAAATCCTAACAGGAACCGGGGGAAAGCGCCGTGACCGGCATTACTTCAGGGGATTCACCTCGATGCGGCGCAACTCGTTCGTGCCGGTAGGCGTTCCCTGCGCGGAGTTCTCCTCGCGAAACGCGAAGAGGAGTGAGTCCTGCATGCGGAACTCGGAATAGTCGGTCGAGAACTCGATTCCGTTCGCTTTGCTGACCGAATGGACGATCCGGCCGCTCCCCGGATCGATCTCCACGATGAGCGACAGCGAACCGCCGAGCGGGACCTCGAGGCGGTGACGCCCGTTCTGCAAGCCGAGGTCGCGGACCGAAGTGCGCCGCTCGACGAGGAGATATGGAAGTGCGAGCCGCGCCGCCTGCAGGCGCATGGCATCGAGTTCCATGGCGCCCGCTGCTTTTCCGTCGTGTGTCCCGCGGTCGCCTTCAACGGTCCGCGTTTCCGTGCGCGAGGGATAGACGATCTCCACGCGCAAGGAATCGGGCCGTTTCCAGGTACGGGTCATCGATCCGTTCCCCGATGCCATTGCCGGGACCACCGTGCCGCTCTCGCGCAGCACGTAGACGTTCGACCAAGCGGCGGCGCCGCCGTAGGCGTCGAGGACGTGGTCGACGAGGGCGTTCACGTTTCCGGAGTGGATTGCCGTGGCGGCGAGGAGGGCGGCAAAAAGCGCGATCATGCTCCCGATTGTAGTGTTACCACACCGTGCGGCGGCGGGCCGAGGGGACCCGCCGCCGCGGGAGCGGTCAGAATAGGATCTTCGCTCCGAGCTGTCCCGTGCGCGGAACGGCGCCGGAGCGCAGCGAGGTCAGCACCAGGAAGTTGCTCGACCGCCGGTCGCCGCTGGGGTTGGCGAAGTTCGCGCGGTTGGTGACGTTGAAGATCTCGCCGAAGATCTCCAGATGCATGCGCTGGACGGGCACGAGATAGCCGGCCCGGAGGTCCATCTGGAAGAAGTCGGGGCCGCGCGCTCCATTCCGGCCGCCGCGGTTGTTGACGGTGATCGCATTCTGCCCGTGGCCGCTGTACGTACCGGACGGCAGCGGATCGAACAGCACACCGTTCTGGTCCGCATCGATGTTGGTGTCCTGAATGGTCAGCGGATCCCCGGATAGATAGCGCACGACCGTGGCCAGCGTCAGCCCATGCGTGTGGGGGACGATCATCGAACCGCTCAAGACGAAATTGTGCGGCTTGTCGAAGTCAGTCGGCCCCTCGTTGAGGTTCAGATTCATGTCCTGCAGGTACTGGAAAGGACTGGTGGGGACGAACCCTCCGCCGGTATTCCCGCGGGAGCGCGAGTAGGTGTACGAGATGCGGTACTGGTAGCTCTGTCCGAGGTGGTGGTCGAGCTGGAATTCGATGGCGTGGTAGGTGGTGCTGCCGGTATTGACGCGTTCGAGCGTGGAGTTGATGAACTGCGGATTGGTGCGGTGAATCGGCGTGGTGCGCCGGGTGTCGGCGCGCGTCGCCGGATTCAGCTCGTAGGACATCAGCAGGTCCCGGCCCCGGGAGTAGACGTAGTCGAGCGAGACCGACATGCTCGGCATGAGCTCACGCTGCGCGCCGACGGAGATCATGTCGCTGTACGGGACGGTGCGGTTCGGATTGTCGAGGGTCACGGTGCCGGTGTTCTTGATGCGCGAGCCCGGAGGGAAGAGCGAGCGGAGATAATCGAAATTGACCACGGGTCCGTTCACCAGCGTCGGATCGGTCGGCATCTGACCGTTCGCCGGACCGGGATCGGGCCCGTTCGCCGGGAATGTCGCCAGGAACGAATCGGAGTAGATCCCCGCCGTCGCCGCCCCCTGGATCAGTTCCAGATGGGTCTTGTCGTAGAACCGCCCGATTCCCCCACGAAGCACGGTGGTCTTCGCGGCTGGAAGCTGATAGGTGATCCCGATCCTCGGCGACCAGTTGTTCTTATCGTACGGATATTGCTGCCCGTTGGCGAAGAGCGGATTATCGGCCTCGGTCATCGGGATGCGCTCGAGGTCGTAGCGGATTCCGTAGCTCAGCGTGGCATTCGGCGAGAAGTTCCACTTGTCCTGCGCGAAGCCGCTCAAGAACGTCGCCGGAAGGTGCAGTCCGGCCTGCCCCGGGACGCGGATCTGGAACCGTTCCGGATAGGTGCTCGGATCGGAGGGGTTGAACGGGGCGTCGCTGCGAAACGTGAAGACGCCGTTCATGTCTCCCTGGTTGCTGAAGTTCTCGGTCACGTGTTCGTACTCCAGCCCGAACTTCATGTCGTGCCTGTCGGCATACCAGTTGAACGTGTCATTGAGCTGCCATGCGTTGTCGATGCGCGCCTGGGCCACGTCGTTCTGCTGGTCGGCGAACGTCAGGTACAGGAGCGTCGGCGGGAGTGCGGCCTGGTTCCGGCCGTTCTTGTTGAATCCCGGATTGGCGAAGGCGACGTTCTCCTGCGTCCAGGTGAAACGCGCGGTGTTCAGTCTCGCCGCTCCGATCACCGAGTTGTATTCCGCGACCGCTGTCTGGTCGATGTCCGACTCCTCGCGCGAGGCCGCAGGAGTCACGTTGCGCGACCCGATGGGGATGATCTGATTGAGCTGCGGGGAGGATTCCCGCAGCCAGCGCGCCGCCCACGTGTTGCTGGCGTTGATCTGGTTGTCCACCCGCACCAGCGTGTTCCAGACGCGGTCCTGGGTCACGGGGAAGTTGATGTCCGGGCGGGCCGGAATGAACACCGGGTTCGGCCGGTCGTCCGCCACCCGCTCCACATTGAAAAAGAAGTGGAGCTTGTCCTGGATGATCGGGCCGCCGAGATTTCCGGCGTACTGCTGGAAGTGCGTGTCGGGCTTCTCTCCGTTGGTCTGCCGCACGAAGAAGTCCTTTTGCGTGAACGAAGCGTCCTGCAGGTATCCCGACAGCATTCCCTGGAAGTCGTTCGTCCCCTGCTTGGTCACGGCGTTGACCACCGCGCCGGTCGTGCGTCCGAATTCGGCGTCGAACTGGCCGGTGAGGACCTGGAACTCCTGGATGGCGTCGAGCGGCGGGCGCGCCTGCGTCCCGGCACGCTGGCCGATCACGTCGTCATTGTTGTTGCCGCCGTCGAACATGTAGTTGTTGTTGCGCGGGTCCTCGCCGTTGACGCTCACCGAGTCCGCGCCGAACGACTCCGTGCTGATGTTCGGCACGACGCCCGGAAGGAGCCCGATGAATCCGATGAAGTTGCGGTTCACCGACGGCAGCTCGGTCAGCTCCTTGCTGGTGATGTTGCCGCCCACCTCTTTCGAGGTCACGTCGATGACTGGTGCCGCTGCCGTGACGGTCATCTCTTCCGAGACCTCGCCGAGGGTCAGCTTCGCGTTCACCGTGGTCGTCCTTCCCACTTCGAGACGAATCCCGCGGTGGCGGAACGTCTTGAACCCGGAAAGCTCCGCCGTCAAACCATAGGGACCGGGAATCACCCCGCTCATGACGTAGACCCCGTCCTTGTCCGTCACCGTCGTCCGAACCGTCCCCGACAGATCGTGTTTGATCGTGACGGTCACGCCGGGGAGTGCCGATCCGTCGGGACCGGTGATCGTGCCTCGTAACTGCGACGTTCCCTGCTGAGCGAAAAGAGACGGAAGGAAGAAGAGAGAGAGGAAAAGGAGAGAAAGGGCTGATCGAATCCGCATACAAAACCCCCTTTTTGTGGTGGCGGTCGCTTTACAAGACAACGCAAAATTGTTGGTTGGCCAATGAATGTATGCCAATGGATTGGGCGAGGTCAATCCTGAAGCGCTGGCTGGGGCGATGCGGGCGAACGCTGGCGGGCTCGGCTATTGCCGGCAGTACTCGTCCGAGCCGATGATGCTCGCCGTCACCTGGTCCTGTCCGTCGTACAACACGAAACGCGGCGAAGCGTGGTGAAGGTACTTGGCGATCAGCGCGATTATCCAGTGCTGGCGCGCCGCGGGCGAGTTCAGCACCTGGAGTGCGATCGAAGCGAGGGTGGCGCCGGTGCCAAGCTGCGCGCCGAACAAGGCCATGGCCGCCGCATCCACGGGCCGTCCGAGAACATCCTGGTACAAGGCTGCGAGGAAGCCCCTGATTCGTCCCCCGCCGCGCTCCCCGAAATGCTCGGGCGACGCCAGGATCGCCGACTCCACCTGCTCGCTTCGCGTGCCTGCTGCAGCATCGCGGAAAAGTAGGCGAGCTCACTGCCCCTGGGCAGCCGGTGCAGATCGGCGGCGCAAAGGGTTTGCGCCCTCGCGTTCGTGTACGCGGCGTTTCGCATCAGGTGTGAAGCAATGTTCGTGCGGCTGACTCCGTTCGTTCCGAGCAGCAGCCAGTACGCTTCCGCCCCCGGGTCGATCGGCCGGCCGAGCAGGTCGAGATACGCCCTGGCGAGGACGGCGTCGGATCGCAGGCGCCGGCCGGCAGGACCGCCGCCGGACGTACGGCAATTGCCGGGCTGCTCTGCGCGAACAGCCAAAGGACGGCAAGCGTGAGGAGAAGGAGCGGAAGCGCGCGGTGAATCGGCAGGCGGACAACGTACGAATAATCGGTTGAAGCAACGATATTTCAAACGATTTGGCGAGGCCGTTCCGCGGCCGCGTTGACAGGAAGGTTAGACTCGGCCCTTTCATGACCGCCACAGACACTCCCCCCCATCAGCTCGATTTCATCCGCGAGATCGTCGAAGAAGACCTCCGAACCGGACGGCATTCCTCGGTCGTCACCCGTTTTCCGCCCGAGCCGAACGGGTTTCTGCACATCGGACACGCGAAATCGATCTGCCTCAACTTCGGCATCGCCGGCGAGTACGGCGGGCACTGCAATCTCCGCTTCGACGACACGAATCCGACGAAGGAGGAGGCGGAGTACGCGGAG
>DATFUW010000631.1:0-6743 GCA_035260605.1 Thermoanaerobaculia bacterium
GGGGAGGCGCTTCTCGCGCCGCGGGGTGGCCACGCCGCGCGCAGGGTTCGCGGCCAGGGCTCCTTCGCGCATCAGGAACTTGAAGAACGAGCGGAGCGCGGAGAGGTGACGGGCGCTCGATGCACGGCTCAGCCGCTTGCGGGCCAGGTGCGCCAGGTACGCGCGGACAGTCAGCACATCGACCGTTTTCCAATCGAGCTGATCACGCGCCAGTGTGAGGTAGTCGTTACAGAGGAACGAGGTGAAGGACTCGAGGTCGTCACGATAGGCGGTGACGGTGTTGACGGAGACGTTGCGCTCGTACGTGAGATAGTCGAGAAAGTCGCCGATCTCGGTTTTCACCGCCCCTCCGTCCACCCGGTCTCGAACCATGTTAGCGTAACGCCGCCGTGAACGATCAAACCCTCAGGAAGACACCGCTCAACGCCCTCGAGCACGAACTCGGCGGCAAGATGATCGATTTCGGCGGCTGGGAGCTGCCGGTCCAGTTCACCGGCATCCTCGATGAGCACCATGCCGTGCGCACGCGCGCGGGGCTGTTCGATGTCTCGCACATGGGTGAGATCCTGGTGCAGGGACCACAGGCGCTCCCACTGTTGCAGAACTCGACGTGCAACGACGTCTCCAAGCTCGAGGTCGGGCGCGCGCAGTACAACGGCCTCCTCTATCCGACTGCCGGCTTCGTCGACGACATCCTCATCTATCAGATGGGAGCGGACGACTACTTCGTCGTGGTCAACGCGGCGAACAGCGACAAGGATTACGAGTGGCTGGCGCAATCGGCCGCGGGAATGGACGTGCGCGTGCGGAACGCGAGTGCCGACTATGCCCAACTCGAACTGCAGGGCCCGGACTCCGAACGCATCCTGCAGCCGCTCACCGACGTCGATCTGAAGACGATGAAGTACTACCGCTTCGCCCGCGGGAAGGTCGACGCCGTCCCGGCGATCGTCTCCCGCACCGGCTACACCGGCGAGGATGGATTCGAGGTCTACGTAGCGCCCGACGCCGCCCCGGGCATCTTTCGCAGGATCCTCCGGAGCGGCGAAGTGACGCCGTGCGGGCTCGGTGCCCGCGATACCCTCCGCCTCGAGGCGAAGATGGCGCTCTATGGCAACGACATCGATCACTCCACCACTCCGCTGGAGGCCGACCTCGGCTGGATCGTGAAGCTGGAGAAGGGCGAGTTCATGGGGCGCGACGTGCTCGAACGCGAGAAGGCCGAGGGTCCGCGGCGCAGGTTGGTGGGATTCGAGATGGTCGACCGCGGCATCGCCCGGCACGGATACCCGATCGTCGATGGCGCGGAAGAGATCGGCGTCGTCACCAGCGGCACCCACTCGCCGACGTTGAAAAAGGCGATCGGCCTCGCATATCTTCCGCTCGACAAATCGGCCCCTGGAACCGAATTCGTCGTCCTGATCCGCGGAAAGGAAATACGGGCCCGCGTCGTGCCGACACCATTTTACAAACGGGCGCGATAGCATCAAAGGAGACCAGCATGACTCCCGAAGACAGCCGCTACGCCAAGAGCCACGAATACGTGCACCTGGAGGGAGACGTCGGCACGATCGGGATCACCGACTACGCGCAGAAGGAGCTCGGCGACGTCGTCTTCGTCGAGCTGCCGCAGGTCGGAACGGAGATCGAGCAGGGCGACGAGATGGGAAGCATCGAGTCGGTCAAGGCCGTTTCCGAGCTGTTCGCTCCCATCTCCGGCGAGGTGGTCGAAGTCAACGAAGCACTCGCCGACAAGCCGGAGCTGGTCAACACCGACCCGTACGGTGACGGCTGGATGATCAGGGTCAAACTGAGCGCGCCCGACGAAATCGACGAGCTGATGGGCGCGGAGGAATACGAAGAATACGTCGAAGCAGAATCCGGAAAGTGATTGGATGGACCGGATGGGGGTCAGGTCTTGATTTTGGTATTTTCTACATCCTGCAGAACCGTCTCTCTACGGTCTGAAGAAAATACCAAAATCAAGACCTGACCCCCATCCACGCCCATCCACGAAGAACATGCCCGACTCCAAACCCCACCGCTACATTCCCAACGCAGGCGATGACATCCGCGAGATGCTGGCCACCATCGGCATCGACTCGCTCGATCGCCTCTTCGATTCGATTCCCGACGAGGTGAAGCTGAAGGCCCCGCTCGACATCGCCGGCCCCTGGTCGGAGATCGAGGCACGGCGCTGGTTCCGCGAGCTGGCCTCGAAGAACCGGAGCGCCACCGATCACGAGTCGTTTCTCGGAGGGGGCGCCTATCTCCATTCCCAGCCGGCGTGCGTCGACCAACTCCTCCTGCGTGCCGAGTTCCTCACCTCGTACACTCCATACCAGCCGGAGGTCTCGCAGGGAACGCTGCAGTCGATTTTCGAATACCAGACGCACCAATGCCTGCTGACCGGCCTCGACGTCGCGAACGCGTCGCTCTACGACGGTTCCACGGCGCTGTGCGAGGCGGTGCTGCTCGCCGAGCGGGTGGCCAAGGACCGGACGAAGGTCGTCATCGCCCGCTCGGTCCATCCGCAATATACCGAGACGGTCCGCACCTACGTACAAAACCTCGGATACGAAATCGTGGAAGTGGGATGGACGAAGGACGGGCGGGTCGACCTCGAGGCGCTGCGCAACGCGTGTACGAGCGATGTCTTCGCCGTCGCCGTGCAGTCGCCGAACTTTCTCGGCGTGATCGAAGACAACGAGGCAGTGGCGCGGATCGCCGACGGGATCGGCGCCGTCAAGATCTCCGTGATCACCGAAGCGACTTCGCTCGGGATCCTCACTCCGCCGGGCGCGCAGGGCTTCGACGTCTGCGTCGGTGAAGGGCAGGCGTGGGGCGTCCCCACGCAGTTCGGCGGCCCGTACGTCGGCTTCATGGTCGTGCGCGAGGGGCTCAAGCGACACATGCCCGGACGGCTGGTCGGCGAGACCGTCGACGTCGACGGGCGCCGCGCGTACGTGCTGACGCTGGCCACGCGCGAGCAGCACATCCGCCGTGGCAAAGCGACGTCGAACATCTGCACCAACGAGGCGCTGATCGCCCTCGCCGCGAACATCTATCTGTCGCTGATGGGGAAGGAAGGGCTGCGCGAGCTCGGGATGCAGTGCCTGCAGAAGGCCGCGTACCTGCGCGACCGGCTTCGCTCGATCTCCGCGGTGACGATCCCGTTCGGCGGTCCGATCTACAACGAGTTCGTGGTGCGCACGCCGTTCAAGGCGCGTGACATCCTTCTCGATCTGGAACACGAAAAGATCCTGGGCGGCCTGCCGCTCGCCGATTTCTATCCCGGCCACGAGAACGACTTCCTCGTCGCCGTCACCGAGCTGCATTCACGCGAACAGCTCGACCACTATGCCGGCGCGCTGAGCGCGGCAGTCGCACGGGAGCGGCGATGACCATCACCGAACAGGAACCGGCCACCGCCGCGGTCCCGCAGGGCGCCAACCGCGAGGGCCTGCTCTTCGAGCACTCGCAGCGAGGACGGCGCGGCTACCGCCTGCCGCCGCTCGACGTTCCGGAGCAGCAGGGACTGCTGCCGGCTTCGCTGATGCGCGGCGAGATCGCCGGCGAAGTGGAGGTTTCGGAAGTCGACGTCATCCGTCACTTCACGCGGCTCTCGAAATTGAACGTATCGATCGACGCGGGACTCTACCCGCTCGGCTCGTGCACCATGAAGCACAATCCGCGGCTCAACGAAGAGATCGCGCGCATCCCGGGATTCGCGCTCTCGCATCCGCTGCAGCCGGACCACCAGGTCCAGGGCAATCTCGAACTGCTCTGGAATCTCGAACAGACCCTCCAGGCCGTCTTCGGCCTGCCGCGCGTCACCCTTCAGCCGGTCGCCGGCGCGCACGGCGAGCTGACCGGGATCCTGATGATCCACAAGGCCCTGGCCAAGACCGGAAATCCGCGGAAGTACATCCTCATTCCCGACTCCGCGCACGGGACGAACCCCGCTTCGGCCGCATTCGCCGGGTACGAGATCCGCGAGTTGAAATCCAACAGCCGCGGCACCGTCGATCTGAACGTCCTCGAGCAGGCGGTCACCGACGAGGTCGCCGCGCTCATGGTCACCGTCCCGAACACCCTCGGCGTCTTCGAGAGCGAGATCCGGCGGATGGCCGACGTCCTCCATCGCAAGGGGGCGTATCTGTACTGCGACGGCGCGAACCTGAACGCCTTCGTCGGCATCGCGCGCCCAGGCGACATGGGCATCGACGTCATGCACTCGAATCTGCACAAGACCTTCTCCACGCCGCACGGCGGGGGAGGGCCGGGGGCGGGGCCGGTCGGCGTGTCGGAACGGCTCGTCCCGTTTCTGCCGGCGCCCACCGTGGAGCGGCGGGCCGACGGCGCGTTCTACCTCGAGTTCCACCGTCCGGATTCGATCGGGCGGATGCGCGCCTTCAACGGCAACTTCGGCGTGCTCGTGCGCGCGCTGACGTACATGCGTTCCATGGGACCCGATGGATTGCGGCGCATCGCCCAGATCGCCGTGTTGAACGCCAACTACATCCGCGCCCGGCTCAAGGAGACGTATTACCTTCCCTACGACGCTCCCTCCCTGCACGAGGTGGTCTTCAGCGACAAGAACCAGACGCAGAACGGGGTCCACACTCTGGACATCGCCAAACGCCTGATGGATTACGGCTTCCATCCGCCGACGATCTATTTCCCGCTCATCGTCCCCGGAGCCCTGATGATCGAGCCGACCGAAAGCGAGCCGAAAGAGGAGCTCGACGCCTTCTGCGAGGCCATGCTGTCGATCGCCCGCGAGTGCGCCGAGCGTCCGGAATTGGTCCGCTCCGCCCCGCACACCACCCCGGTCCGGCGCCTGGACGAAGCGAGAGCGGCGCGGCAGCCGGTGTTGCGCTGGAAGCGCTGATTGCGCCGTCGTCCGCCGCTGCATTGGCGGCCATGAGTGCGGCCTCTACATTGCAGTAGACTCATTTCATTGTGGCCTTCCCGGAGGACGACGAGGACGATCTCGATCGCACGCTTTCGGTGCGGCGGCCCGCCGCCACCGAGCTTCCGACTGTCGTCGACAAGCGGATCCAGGAGCGGAGGCAGTCGAACACGCGCATCTTCTTCACGACGCTCGTGGTCATCGCGGTTCTGTATCTCGCGAAGCCGGTCGTCGTTCCGGTGGCCCTGGCAGTCCTCTTCGCGTTTCTGCTGACGCCGATCGTCTCGGTGCTGGAGCGGACGTTTCTCCGCCGCACCGGCGCGATGGTCCTGGCCGTCGGTTTCGCGGTCTCCATCCTGTCGCTCGGCGGCTGGTGGATCTACTCGCAGTTCAACGCGGTTGCGCGCGAGTTCACGGAGACGGCGACGATCGCCCGCGTGGAGCAGAAGCTCCGCTTTCTGCGGCGCTCCTCGACCGGCCTGGCCGTCTTCGAGCGCTTCGAGCGGACGCTGCAGCGCGTGACCGACACGACCGAGCAGGAGAAGCCGCTCCCCGTGCGCGTCGTCCCCGACAAGACCGTACGCGAGCGCTACCGCGACATCGCCCCCACGGTGGAATTCGTCGCCGCCGGGTTTCTCGTCGTGGTGCTCGTCTTCTTCCTGCTCAAGGAGCGGGAGTCGATGCGCGACAAACTCCTGCGCCTCGCCGGACGCGCGCACCTGACCGTGACGACGCAGGCCATCGGCGAAACATCGTCGCGGATCAGCCGCTACCTGCTGGCCTTCGCCGTGCTGAATCTCGGCTTCGGCCTGCTCATCGGGATGGGGCTCTTCTTTCTCGGTGTTCCACACGCGCCGCTATGGGGCGTCGTCGCCGGACTGCTCCGCTTCGTCCCCTACGTCGGCGCGATCCTCAGCGCCTCGCTGCCGACGTTCCTGATGATCGCCATCTCGCCGAACTGGTATGTGCCGGTCGCCGTCATGGGGCTCTTCGTGCTCAGCGATCAGGTGATCGGCGGATTTGTCGAGCCGATCGTCATCGGGCACCGCGTCGGCATCTCACCGATCGCCCTGCTGGTCTCGGCGATTTTCTGGGGATGGCTGTGGGGACCGGTCGGGCTGCTCTTGGCCACGCCGATCTCCGTCTGCCTGACGGTCGGCGGCGAATTCATCCCCGCTCTGCGGATCTTCTCCATCATGTTCGGCGCGGAGGATCCCCTCGAGGGCTATCTCAGCTTCTACAACCGCCTGTTGGTCCGCGACCGCACCGGCGCGATCGCCATCGCCGACCGTCACTCCGAGTCGGACACGATGGAGGAGATGTTCACCGATCTCTTCATCCCCACGCTCAGCTTCGCGCAGGAAGAGCTCGACCGGAAGCGCATCACGCCGGCGCACGATCACTTCATCAAGGACGTGATCCGGGAGCTGATCATCCGCTACGGCGACCGCAACGCCGGCACGCCCGACCCCGAGCGCCACATCCTCGGCGTCTCCGTGGCCGGCGAGCGGCTCTCTCTCGGCACGCTGATGCTGACCCAACTGCTCCGTCAGGAAGCCTGTTCGACCGATTACTTCACCGACCTCCCGGACGAGGAGTTGATCGCCTTCATCAACGAAGTGCAGCCCGAAGCGGTCTTCATCTCCTGCACGAACCACGATCACGTGAACATCGGCTACGCCCTGATCCAGCTCATCGCCGAGAGCTTCCCGGAACTGATGATCGTGGCCGGAGGGTCGGCGTTCGCCCGCGAGCGCGCCACGACGCTCGCCGCCGGCGCGACCTACGTGCCAGCGACGCTGTCCGAAGCGAAGGAAGACTTCCTGAC
>DATFUW010000632.1:0-6451 GCA_035260605.1 Thermoanaerobaculia bacterium
GAACGGGAAGTACCGCGACAACATCCGCGACTACTGGCGGGGAATGGACGAGACCCTCGGCGAGTTCGCCTACCGCTTCACGGGCAGCTCCGACCTCTACGCCCTGACCGGCCGCAGACCGTACGCCAGCATCAACTTCATCACCGCGCACGACGGATTCACGGTGCGCGATCTCGTCTCCTACAACCAGAAGCACAACGAAGCCAACGGCGAGGGGAACCGCGACGGAGCCGACGACAACCGCTCCTGGAACTGCGGCGCTGAGGGGCCGACCGACGATCCGGCCATTCAGGTGCTGCGGGCGCGCCAGCAGCGGAACTTCCTCACGACGCTGCTGCTGTCGATCGGCGTGCCGATGCTCTGCGGCGGCGACGAGATCGGCCGCACGCAGGAGGGAAACAACAACGCCTACTGCCAGGACAACGAGATTTCGTGGTTCGACTGGGAAGGGATGGACGACGAGCTCTGCGCCTTCGTGAGGCGCGTCATTCGTTTCCGGCACGAGCACCCGGTCTTCCAGCGCCGCCGGTGGTTCGTGGGACGGGCGCTGCGCGGCGCCGCCGCGACCGACATCGGCTGGTTCAAGCCGGACGGCACGGAGATGACCGAGGAGGACTGGAACACCGGGTTCGCGCGATCGCTCGGAGTCTTTCTCAACGGGAAGGCGATCCCCACGCCCGACGCGAACGGCGAGTCGATCGCCGACGACAGCTTCTATCTGCTGTTCAACGCACACCACGAACCGATCGAGTTCCGGCTGCCGGCGAATTCCTGGGGCGCGCGCTGGGCCAAAGTGATCGCCACCGACAGCCCCATCCCCGACCTGCGCGAACACCATCAGGTCCGCGCCGGCGACATCGTGCCCCTCGAGGCGTATTCGATGGCCGTCCTCCGCCGCGCCGACTGAACTCGAAGCGGCGTCGTGTAACATTCCGCCGGCATGGACGTCACACGGTCGTTGAACTGGGGACGGTACATTCTGGAAGCGGTCACCATCGTCGTCGCCGCGGTGATCTGCGCGCTTGTGGCCAACGCGCTCGCGCCGCGCGATCGAAAGCTCGTCGTCGTCAGCCAGTACTCCGCGCCGCAGCGCGCCGCCGCCCCCGCGCAAACCACGAATGCGGCGATCACGGCGCCGGCGGCGACCACAGCGACGATCCCGGCGGCCCCGACGACCCGGCGATCCGACAATCCACCGACAGCCACCGCCGCCCAACCAGCAAAAAGACCGGCGAAGACGCCGCCGCCCGCGAGCCACGAGCCCGCGGCCGCAACGAAGACCTTCGCTCCCCATCCCGACAAGCCGTACGTGGAGATCGCCTATGCCGAGGTCGTCGCCCTCCACGACAAAGGGGCGCTGTTCCTCGACGCCCGCCGCACCTCGGTCTACGAGGAAGGACACATCCCCGGCGCACGGCCATTCTCGGTCTGGGAGTCGGACATCGATCAGAAGGTGAACGGCCTGTTCAACGAGCGCAGCGATCCGCGGGCGCAGAACGAGCCGATCGTCGTCTACTGCTCGGGCGGCGACTGCGAGGACTCCCACATGCTGGCCCAGAAACTGTGGGGCATCCAGTTCAACAACGTCTACGTCTACAAGGACGGCTTCCCCGACTGGCAGGCGCACGGCGCGCCCGTGCACACGGGAGCGAAGCCTTGAAGGAGCGACCCCTGCTCACACATCCCTGGCTGACGGTTCGCGTGCAGATCGGGCTGGGGATTCTCTTCATCATCGCCGCGCTGCCGAAGATCCTCGATCCGCCGTCGTTCGCGCACATGGTCTACAACTACAAGATCGTGCCGTGGGCGCTGATCAATCCGATGGCTCTGATCCTGCCGTGGATCGAGCTGCTCTGCGGAGTGGCGCTGGTGCTCGGGATCTGGAAGGGGACGGCGCGGACGATCATCGCCGCGCTGCTCGTGGTCTTCATCGCCGGAATCTCCATCAATCTGGCGCGCGGCAATGCGATCGACTGCGGCTGCTTCAACGTGGCCGACGCCGGCAAGACGCCCGCGCAGCGAGTGGCCAGCATGTGGTGGGATATCCTGCGCGATCTGGGGATGCTGCTGATGGCAGGACAGCTGTGGTGGTCGGCGCGGGTTTGGCGGCGGGCACCGTCGCCCGCCGCCTGATCGAGCCGAATTACTTTTCGCAGTCGCCGAGGCGCTTGCCGGTGTACTTCATGGTCATCTCGTGTTCGGGCATCTTGATGTGCGCCTCGCCCGTGTAGGTCTCGCTCTCGAATACCATCTTGCCCTCGCCGGTGATCTGACGTGCATCGCAGTTCATTTTCCAGGTGAGGGTATTGCCGTCGACCTTGACGTCCTTCATCTTGCAGTCGGATTCGTTGCGACCCTTCGGAATGGCGTTTTGCGCGTCGGCGATTTCTTCCTTCGTGACGCATTTCGTCATGGTGTGAGCGGGCATGCTCATGCCGGGCATGTCCATTTGAACGCTGATTTCCCACTTGCCGGGTTTCATGGGACTGGCCGGATTCGCGGCCAGCAGCGGCACGGCGAAGAGAGAGAGGACGGCCGCAACAACGGTGGCGAAGCGCTTCATCGTTTTCTCCTATGAGTTCGATTTTGGAGGAGAAAGTATACGCCGGCTCAGCGCTGGGCGACGCGGACGCGCGTCCGCTGCTCCAGCCGCAGCGCACCGGTCAGCGCCGCCGATTCGTTCCCGCTGTGCACCAGGATGACCAGCGAGCCGGGCGGCGTCTGTTCGGAAATGCGGAACAGGGCCCAGACGTAGTTGCCGGACCACGAGAAGTCCGACACCCGTTCGAACCCGCTGTTCGGAATCTCGAAGTTGGTCATGCCGCTGGTGAAGCCGTCGCCGCCGACAGCGATGGCCAGCGTCTGCCCCGCGGCGATCGTCAGCGGGCAGGAACCGAGCGAGACCTGGCTCCGCCCCGGCACGAACGCACCGACCCACTTCGGGTTGAGCGTCTCCGAGCCGTGCGTGTCGATCACCAGATTGCCATAGACGTTCCCCCGCTCGACGTGGATCGGGTCCGCGGCGGCGAATACCGTCGGGAACGACGCCGTGTTCGCGGCACTCCAGATGCCCGAGAGATTCCGCGCGTCGACCGGACCATCGAGCGGCTCCGCGTACAGCCGGTAGTTTCCGGGCGGGACGCCCTCGATCATGAAGCGGCCCTGACGGTCGGTCAGCACGGTGGCCACCGGCTCGCCGGAATCGTTCATGGCCACGACCTGCGCCCCGAAGATCCCGCCGTCGTCGCCGTTCACCGCGCCCTCGAGCGTTCCTCCCGCCAGCGAGGGATTCCCGGAAGGGTAGACCGTGGAGATGGCCACGCGGTCGTCGCTGTCGAGATCGGGCGATCCGCTGCGGCCGATGTAGGGGTACATCACCGACGAGATCACGCCCGAGTGGTCGAGCCCCAGCAGATGTCCCGTCTCGTGCGCCACCAGCAGTTGGAGGTTGTATCCGCCGGCGACCACCGAGGGATCGACCTGGATGTCGGCCTCGATGACGTGTCCGGAGTCGTCGTACCAGTTCGTCGTCAGCGCCAGAAAGTTCTGGCCCTTGAAGAGATCGTCGACGAACGTGACCGCGTTCTGCCCGTCTTTCCCGGGGCGGATCCCGTCGCCGACCGCGGGCGGCTGGAAGCTGACCTGGGCTCCCGGGACCGCCGCCCATTCATTCTCTGCTTTGGCGATCGTGGCCGTCCCCTGCGGAAAGGCGTCGGCGACCTGCCGGTCGACCACGCATCGGATCGGAAAGGCCGACGGCTGCCACGACACCGGCACCGGCGTTCCGTTGACCTGATACGTCAGCCGCACGGAGGCGCAGAGAGGAATCGGGGTGAACACGAGGAAGGCAGCCAGGAGCTTCCAACCCATTTGCCGGGCAAAGGCTGCAACGGGGGTGCCACAAATAACTTGATCAGGGCCGGCTGGAGGGCCTACGTTCTCCCGGCCGGCTGGAGAGCCGGCCCTACATCGCTGGAGAGGCGGCCCTACATTCCGGCCGGCTGGAGAGCCGGCCCTACATCGCTGGAGAGCGGGCCTACATCGCTGGAGAGCGGGCCTACATCATGGCGATCAGATCGATCTCTACAGCGGCGCCGCGTGGGAGGGCGGCCACTCCGATGGTGGAGCGCGCCGGTTTGTGCTCGCCGAAGACCTCGGCGTAGATCGCATTGAGTGTCTGGAAATTGCCGAGGTCGGTCAGATAGACGGTGGCCCGCGTCACGTTCCGAAAGTCGGCCCCGGCGGCGCGCAGCACGGCTCGGAGATTGTCGAACACGCGCCGCACCTGCGCGGAGAAGTCGCCGGAGATCAGATTGCCGGTCGCCGGATCGAGCGCGATCTGTCCCGAGGCATAGATGACTCCGCCGTGCCGGACGGCCTGCGAATACGGTCCGATGGCCTTCGGCGCGTCGTTCGTGGCGATGAAATCCATTTGTCCTCCTGTCGTCAAAGGGCGAGACAGTATAATCGCCGTACCACCTTCGGAGCCCGATCGATCCAAATGAGCAATTACCCTGGCAATGCCTCTCTCTCCGACGCGGTCAAGCAGCGCGTCGTGTCGACGTTTCAACAGACCCTCACCCTCTACAAGCAGGGACGCAGCGACGAAGCCGTCCAGGGATGCGGACTCATCCTGAGGATGGATCCGGCATTTACTCCCGCCAAGAAGCTGATGGAAAAGGCGCGCAATCCCGCGGCGCCGATCGATGTCGAGACGCTGATGACTTTTCCCTCGGCCGACCCGCTGGGCGATGCCCGCAAGGCCATGGCCGCGCGCGACTTCGAGAAAGCCATCCAGATCACGACCGAGATCCTGACCAACGACCTCATGAATGAGGAAGCGCGGCTGCTGAACGAGCAGGCGCGCGAGAAGGCCGAGGCCTCCCCCTTCGTCGAGCAGTTCGTCAAGAAAATCGACCAGGCCATCGCCTCCGGGAACGTCGGCGCGGCACGCGCGGGGCTCGAGAAAATCAAATCGCTCGACGGGGATGACACGGCGATCTCGCGGATCGAGCAGGCCATCCGGCAGATGAAGCCGCCGCAGGCGGCCGCCTCTGGCCCCGCCCACGGCAGTCCCTCGTTCGTCGTCGACAATCCGCCGGCGGCGGCGGGAAGGGGAACGGCGCAGGCCAGCGACTTCGGGTTCACGTTCGAGGAAGACAAGAAACAGCAGTCCGGTTCGGCGCTCGAAAACTTCTCGTTCGATTCGCCGTTCTCCACCGATACCGGAACGGTCCCTTCGATCACCCCGCCTGCCGGCTTTTCGCTCGACACGCCGCCGGCGCCGAAAAAGCCCGAGGCCGCACCGCAGAAACCGCAGCAGCCGTCGGGCACGCCGTTCTCGTTCGATACTCCCCCGCCCTCGCCCTCGCCCGTCGGGGGCTTTTCGTTCGACACGCCGCCGCCGCAGCCGGCGATGGTTCCCGGAAGCGCGCAGGAATTCGATTTCGCCACCGCGTCGATCGAGACCAGCCCCGACGATCAGAAGAAGGTGCAGGAATACCTGACGCAGGGCGACACGGCGTTCGACGCCGGCGATTTCCAGAAGGCGATCGACCTCTGGTCGCGGGTCTTCCTCATCGACGTCACGAACGAGCAAGCCTCGGAGCGGATCGAGAAGGCGAAGGCACGCCGCCGGGCCATCGAGCAGGACCTGGACGGAATCCTCGCCGCCGGTACCGAGGCGTTCGACCGGGGCGATCAGAAGACGGCGCGCGAGAAATTCACCCAGGCGCAGCAACTCGACCCGCGCAATCCGACCGTCCATGAGTATCTGGAGAAGCTCCAGGCGCCCGCCCCCGCACCCGCGGCGCCCCCGCCCTCTGCAGCCGCACCGAAGGCGGCCGCACCGATCGACGACATCTTCGCCGACGACTTTTCGGGGGGCGTCGAGCCTCCGCTCGTTTCTTCCTCGGCTGCCCCTTCTCCGAGCGCGGCGGCGAAGCGGTCCGCGGCGGGCAAGACGAAGCCGGCGGCCTCCACGCGGGAGTTCCCCGTGCGGATCGTCGGGATCATCGCCGTGCTGGCCATCCTCGCGGCCGGCGGATACTTCGCATGGTCGAAGTTCATGGCCAAGCCGGCCTACGATCCCGCGGCCACCGACTCTGTCTTCCGCCAGGCGACGACGCTCGCGGACAAAGGTCAGTACGACGCGGCGGTCGGTCTGCTGCAGGACGTGAAAGTCAGTGATCCGCAGCACGACAAGGCGCTGTCGATGATCGCCGACATCCAGAACAAGAAGGCCCAGGCGTCGGCGAACATCGCCGAGCGCCCCGCCACCGCGGTCTATCAGGACTCGCTGAAGAAGGGGAAGGCAGCATACGAGGTGCACGATTACGAGGCCGCCAAGAAGGCCTTCGACGCCGCGGCGAACGTCAAACCCCTTCCGCCGGACATGAAGGCCATCTACGACACCGTCTCCAACCAGGTGGCGAAGCTCGAGGGGGCGAAG
>DATFUW010000633.1:0-3110 GCA_035260605.1 Thermoanaerobaculia bacterium
GCTCGACGTCGAGGATCGCAAGAACGTCTTTTCGATCCCGCGGCAGGCGCTGTTCGAAAAGGAAGGAAAGAAGTTCGTCTACCGCAAGCGCGGCGGGCGCTTCGATGCGGTGCCGGTGGTGATCGCGACGTCCTCGCCGGGACGCGTGGTGATCGCCAGGGGAATCGTGGCCGGGGATGTGCTGGCCATGCGGGATCCGACCGCGAGTGAGCAGCGATGAAATCTTCGGAAACGCTGCGCACGGCGGTCGACAACCTGGCCACGCACAAGATGCGTACGGCGCTGACGATGCTCGGCATGATCTTCGGGGTCGGCGCGGTGATCGCCATGCTTTCCATCGGAGCCGGCGGCGAGCAGAAGGCGCTGGAGGCCATCGGACGCCTCGGGCTGCGCAACGTCATCGTCCGGGCGAAAGTGATCCGGCCGGAGGACCGCCAGGAGATCCGTAAGAAATCGCTCGGCGTCTCGCTGCGCGATGCCGAGGCCATCCGCGAGGCCGTCCCCAACGTGTCCCTCGTCCTGCCGCGCGTCGAGGTGAAGGTCTACAAGATCCTCGCGCCGAACGCCAAGACCAAGGGGAAGGTCTTCGGGATGTCGTGGCGCTATCCGAAAGCGGCGTCGGTGCATCTTGCCGAGGGGCGGTTCATCGATGCGCCCGACGATGCCGACCACGCTCAAGTGTGCGTGATCGGGCAGGAGATCCGGCGCGATCTGTTCGGCTTCGGGCCGGCGATCGGAAAGCAGCTCAAGGTGAACGATGTCTGGCTCGATGTGATCGGCGTCCTGGGCGAGGACGCGGCGCCGGCCTCCAGCGGGGGCGATGTCGCGGTGGCCTCGAATGCCCGCGAGATCTGGGTGCCGGTGTCGACGGCCATGCGGAAGTTCGACCGCGATCCGCTCGAGGCGCCGGTCGACGAATTGATGGTCGAGCTGCGCGAGGGCGTGTCGACGCGGGACACGGCCAAGCTGATCGATCCGCTGCTGCAGCGCCTGCACGGCGGAGCGGACGACTACGAGATCGTCGTCCCCGAAGCGCTGCTGGAGCAGCGGCGCCAGACGCAGCGCATCTTCAGCATCGTCATGGGGTCCATCGCCGGCATCTCGCTGCTCGTGGGCGGCATCGGCATCATGAACATCATGCTGGCCTCGGTGCTGGAGCGCACGCGCGAGATCGGCATCCGCCGCGCCGTCGGCGCGCGCAGCCGCGACATCCGCGCCCAGTTCGTCGTCGAGTCGTTCACCATCAGCGCCATCGGCGGCCTGTCGGGGATCGTCATCGGAATCGCGCTGGCGAAAGTCGTCGCCGCTTACGCCGGATGGCCGACGGTGATCACCGTGGGGTCGCTCCTGCTGTCGACGTGCGTCTCCGTGTCAGTCGGACTGATTTCCGGCATCTACCCGGCCGCACGCGCCGCGGCGCTGAATCCGATCGAAGCGCTGCGGTACGAGTGATCAGCGCGGCGACAGGCCGCGGCCCGTGGTGAGATAGACGGCGAAGGAGCCGAGCCAGTGGCCCCCTTCGTAGTGCGCGCCGGTCACCGCCGCCAGCCCGGCGTTGCGGTGGGCGAGGGCGGCGGCCCGCAGTCCCGGGATGCGCGGATCGTTCGGCGGCAAGCCGGAGATGATCCCCTCCATCATCCAGGCGCGGCTGAGGTTCAGCCCGTCGAGATGCGCGAGTTTGGGATCGCTCGGATCGGTCACCACCTCCGGCTTCGGCCAGTTGTCGTTCGGCAGGAAGCGGGTCAGCCAGGCCGCGAACTCGTGCGCCTTCAGGACCCGGCGCATCACGTCCGCCTCGCCGAGGCAGGGGGAGAGGAAGTCCTCTCCGGACGGCTCGTAGTTCAGCGGGCAGTCGCGGTCGTTGCTGTAGAAGCGCAGCGCCGCGTCGCGGGCGATCGTGCGCAACTGCGGATCGTCGGTCGAATCGAGAATGAGCCCGAGGGCGAACGCGGTCTGGTCGTGTTCCCCGATGCGCACCGGGTGCGAGAGTTTCGGAAGCCATGTCCGCAGCCGTTCGTCGACTGCCGCCTCCAGCGGCCGCAGATTCGACGCGAGCTGGTGTGCCAGCGGATCGTTCCACTCCCGCAGCTCGGCGCCGAGTTGCAGCAGCCATGCGAGTCCGTACGGGCGCTCGTGGCTCGCGCGTCCCTTGCCGTCGAGATAGGCGGCCTCCTGGAGAATCTTCGGCGCAGTCATGTCGTCGCGGAGTGCGTCGCGCGCCGCCGGCGCGAACGGCGCGTTCGGGAACGTCCGTGCCAGCCGCGCCAGCAGCCAGTGGCCGTGGACGCACGAATGCCAGTCGTAACAGCCGTAGAAGGCCGGCGTCAGCTTGCGCGGCGGCGCGAGATCGGCGTCCGAGTTCATCACGTGCGAGATCTGGTTCGGATATTCTTTGTGCACGCACGCCAGCGCGAGTTTGGCGAAGCGCGCGGCGTCGTGCGCGGTGAACTGGATGGTCGTGGCGGCGATCAGCGCGAGAATCATGAGAGGAGTGTAGCGCCGGCTCTCAGCCGGCGGGAATGTGGCGCCGGCTCTCAGCCGGCGGGAACCGTCAGCCGACTGAGAGTCGGCTCTACATTTGGATGGGGAGGCTCAGGCGGCGCGAGGTGCGGGCGAAGATGGGAATCGAGAAGCAGCTCAGCGCCGCGGCGACCAGGAACGCGGCGCGGAATCCGAACGCGCCTCCCACCGCGCCGATGATCAGCGATCCGGTGCCGATTCCGGTGTCGAATGCCCAGACGATGCTGCCGAAGGTGCGCGCTCGGCGGTCGGGATCGGTGCGCTCGAGGACGAAGCTGGCCAGCGCGGGATACGCGGCGCCGAATCCGACCCCGAACAACACCGCGGAGAGCACCATCTCCCACTTCCGCATGGCCACCGCGAGCAGGGCGAAGGCGACGGGGATGAGCACCAGCGACGGGTAGAGCACGACGCGCGTGCCGAAGCGGTCGCCGAGGTGCGAGAAGAAGATGCGGAAGATCACGATTGTCGTGGCGAAGACAGTGAGGTAGATCGCTTTCGGCGCGATGTTGCGCTGCACGGCGACGATCGCCGTGTAGCTGGTCACGCCACCGTAGCCGAACGTGGCCACGGTCAGCGACAGCGTGGTC
>DATFUW010000634.1:0-2176 GCA_035260605.1 Thermoanaerobaculia bacterium
CCGGCCGCAGTTTTCTGATCACCTCGCACCGCAACCCCGACGGGGACGCGCTCGGCAGCGGCCTCGGTCTGCAGCGGTTGCTCCGGCAGATGGGGAAGAAGGCATCGATGCAGGTGCGCGACGGATTTCATCCTGCGCTGCGTCACATCCCCGGGGCCGACGCCGTCGCGGTGACCGACACGCTCCCGGCCGATTATCCAAAGGGGTACGACGCCGTCTTCACCATGGAGTGTCCGGAGGTCGAGCGAACCGGCTATCCGGTGCTTCCGGGGCCGGTTGTGAACATCGATCACCACCTCGGCAATACGATGTACGGAGAGATCAACTATCTCGATCTCGATGCCCCGTCGGTGGGGGAGATGGTCCTGCAGCTCAACCGCCAGGAGTTGCATCTTCCGCTGGACGCCGAGACGGCGACCGCGCTCTACGTCTCGCTGGCCACCGACACGGGATTCTTCCGCTATCACAACACCACGCAGCGGGCCTTCGAGGCGGCGATGGAGCTGGTGCGGGCAGGCGTCGTCCCGGGCGACGTCTCGCTGTGGATCAACGAAAGCAACAGCCGCGGATCGATCCGGCTGCTCGGCCTCTGCCTGTCGACGCTGCAGATCACGCCCGACGGGAAGGTGGCCACGCTGGAGCTGCCGAAGCGGTTCTTCGTCGAGGCGGGAGCGACGCCGGAGGAGACCGAAGGGATCGTCAACTACGGGCGGGCCATCGACGGCGTCGTCGTCGCGGCGCTGCTGAAGGAGATCGATGCCCGATCGACACGCGTGTCGATGCGTGCCAAGCCGGGCGTCGACGTCCAGGCGGTGGCGTCGATGTTCGGCGGCGGCGGGCACAAAGCAGCCGCCGGTTGCACGATGCCGTTCGCGCTCGCCGAGGCGAAGGGAAAGCTGGTGGCCCTGCTCGAGGAAGCCGTCTGATGGAGCCGAAGCGCTCCATCGACGGAGTGGTCCTGATCGACAAGGTCCCGGGAATCACGTCGCACGACGTGGTGGAGACCTTCCGGCGCCGCGCACAGGTGAAGAAGGTGGGGCACACCGGAACGCTCGATCCGCTGGCCACCGGCCTGCTCGTGCTCTGCATCGGCAAGGCGACGCGCCTGCAGGCGTATCTGATGGGGATGGAGAAGACGTACGAGGGGGTGATGCAGTTCGGCTGGGCCACCGATACGTACGATGCTGCGGGGACTCCCGCGGGAGAGGCAGTGGAGCACAACGTGGAGTCGATCGATTTCGCGCCGCTGGTGGCGAAGTTCGTCGGCGCGATCGATCAGATGCCGCCGCAGTTCTCGGCGAAGAAGGTGCAGGGAGTCCGGGCGTACGAACTGGCGCGGAGAGGAGAGTCCGCGGCGCTGACGCCGAAGCGCGTGACGGTATACGAATTCACGATCCTCGGCGTCCGCGGATCGACCGTGAGCTTTCGCATCCGATCATCGGCCGGCACGTACGTTCGCTCGCTGGCGCACGACCTCGGCGTGGCGGCAGGCGTCCCCGCGCATCTGAAGGAGCTGCGGCGGACGACGATCGGGCGCTTCCGCGTCGAGGATGCGCTGCCGTACGAGACGCTGCAGTCCGCGACGCCGGAGGTGCTGACCGGTTCGCCGCACTTCCAGCCACTCTCCGAGGTCGATCTTCCGCTGGAGAAACTGCGGATCGACTGGGCACAGCAGGGAAAGATGATGCGCGGGCAGGGAGTGATCATGACTCCCGCGGTCCGCGTACAGAAAGGCGATCTGCTGGCGCTCGGCAATCCGCACGACCAGCTCGTGGCCATCGGCGAAGTGGTCAATGTGCTGCGTGAGGGCGGCCCGGTGGAAGTCAAACCGAAGGTCGTGCTGGCGGGTTGATCCCGTGCATCTTTTGCCTGCATCCTTCGCCCTGCTGCGCGGCTCGGGATAAACTAAAAACCAATGCGCACCGACCGCGATCAGCACGACGATCCGCGCGAGCTCGCACGGCGCCGATTCATGATCGCCGGCGAGCACGTGATTCTGCGGGCATTCGAACGGGAAGACGCCGAGCGTTGCTATCGCTGGATGAACGACCCGAACATCGTCCGCACGCTGAAGACGCGCTATCCGATCGCCTTCTCCACGGAGATGGAGTGGCTCGACCGGGCCATGCATCTGTCGGCCAACGAGCGGCATTTCGCCATCGAGCGCCGTGACGAC
>DATFUW010000635.1:0-3094 GCA_035260605.1 Thermoanaerobaculia bacterium
CCGCGCTGCTGCTCTGGATCGAGCGCGGACGCGCGGTTTCTCCCGCGGCGAGCCAGGCGATGATGGATCTGCTGGCGCGCCCCCTGAATCCCACCCGCGCCGACGAGAATCAGGTCACCGAGTTCATCGGAGAGGCGCTCCCCGCCGGATCGAAGCTGTGGTCGAAAGCCGGCTGGACCAGCCAGGTGCGGCACGACGCGGCCGTCTTCCAGCTCCCCGACGGCCACAAATACATCCTGGTGATCCTCACCCAGGGCGCGGCCGACGACAAGACGCTCATCCCCTCGATCGCCCACAACGTGCTCATCGAACTGCAGCCGATCGTCGCGCCCTGACCTACATCTCCTTCACGGCCCGGGGCCGCCGGCGCCAGAGCAGATAGGCGGGGAGACCGGCCAGGAGGATCCCGATTCCGATCGCGCTGTTGACCGAGTTCGCGGCGACGGTCGCCGCAACGACGGTCCAGCAGGCGACGACAAAAAGCGCGGTGCTCACCGGGTGGCCGGGGGTGCGGAAGCCGGCGGGCGGCAGGCGGCGCCGAAAGACGAAGAGCGCCAGTCCCGTGAGTCCGAAGAAGATGAAATCGACCGAAACGACGTAGCTGAGGATCTGTTCGTAGGTGCCGGAGACGGTGATGAGGATGGCCACGAAGCCCTGCAGGGCGATGGCCACCATCGGGACGTGGGTCTTCGGGCTGATCCATGCGACATGGCGGAAGAAGACGCCGTCGGCAGCCATGGCGTAGTAGACGCGCGGCGCGGTGAGCATGCTCTGGCTCAGAAAGCCGAGCGTGGAGATGGCGATGCCGACGGCGATCAGTTGCGCGCCGCGTTGTCCGAGCACGGCGCGCATGACCGCGGAGGCGGGCGTGGTGGTCTCCGCCAGTCCGGCCGGCCCAAGGACGCGCACACAGACGACGTTGACCAGCACGTAAACGGCAATGACGCCGGCGACGCCCAGGAGGAGCCCGACAGCGAGGTCCCGGCGCGGGTTCTTCAGTTCACCGGAGATGAAGCTGGCGGTCTGCCATCCGCCGTAGGCGAACATGACCGGAGTCATGGCGGCCCAGAAACCGATCAGGGGATGCGGGCCGGGGAGGCCGGCGTGGAGCGGCGCGCCGCGGAAGGCGAACCCGGCGGCGATCAGCGCGCCGATGGCCACGAGCTTCAGCAGCATGAGCGCGCTCTGCGTGTTGCTCCCGCTGCGGACGCCGATGCAGTTGATGACCGTGAGCAGGACGAGCGCGGCGATGGCCACGGCCACGTCGGGGAGTGCCGATCCGCTCAGCTCGACGAAATACTTGCCGAAGGTCGCGGCGACCGCGGCCATGCCGCCGGTCTGGATGACCAGCAGGAGTCCCCATCCATAGAGAAAGGCCACCGCGGGGTGGTAGGCGTCGCGAAGGTACGCATATTGACCACCGACCTCGGGGCGCAGCGCCGCGAGCTCGGCGTAGATGAATGCGCCGGCCAGAGCGATGAGGCCCCCGGCGGCCCAGGCGCCGACGATCAGCAGCGGCGTGTGGACTTGCCTGGCCACGACGTAGGGATTGATGAAGATCCCCGAGCCGATGATGCCGCCCATGACGATCATCGTCGCGTCGAACGCTCCGAGCCGGCGCGCCAGTGTTGCCATCCGCCCAGTGTAGGGCCGAGGACGTATACTCTGAGAACATCGTTCCTCAATGAGAGGGGAAGCCGTGCCGACGGAAAACCCCGAAGAACGACGACAGTTTCATCGCATTCATCTCGACGTGCCGATCGCGGCGCGGATGCACGACGTCCCGGTACGGCTCATCGACGTTTCGCTGAACGGTGCCCGCGTGGTCGGTGAGGCGCGCTTCGGCCCCGGATCTTCGGAAGAGCTGCGCTTCGAGTGGAACGACATGGACATCCGTGTCGGCTGCAGGGTGATCCGCTGCTCGCTGTACGAGTTCGCCAGGGCGCCCGGCGACCGGAGCCTCTATCAGTCTGGGCTGAAGATCGTGGAGACCTTCGGCAACTCCGACCGCTCGCTGCGGGAACTGATCGCTTCGTACGTGATCCGCGCGCTCGAAGAGCAGAAGTCGAACGCGCGCGGGCTGCCTCCGATCGGGCCGTACTTCTACATCGAGGGCAAGGGCGAGCGCTACCGCCGCTGCGAGCTGATCGACGGGAAGTGGCGCAGGACGGAGACGGCGCGGCCCGAGCAGCCGGTGGTGGGATTCACGGTCTCGGCCGACGTGCGCCAGCACTACATCGACCTCCTCTGCGAGACCTACCAGAACAGCGACGAGCACGGACGGCGGCTCACGCAGACGCTCGCACAACTGAGCATCAGCAAGGCCGAGGGAGTGCCGACGCGGCGCTACCTGCCCTGAGGCGTCTTCACGGCGCAGGACGCTGAACTATAATCGCCGCACAGCATGCCGGTGCTCGCGTTGCTCCTGGCCGTCACCATCGACGGGACGATCTGCCGCATGAATCGCGGCGTCGACCGGATCATCCTCGATGGTGATTCCGGGTCGCGCCTGCGCGTCGCGGTGGGGAAAGTTCCGCTCTCGTTCAAGGGGCACGCGTACGACCGCGTGGACCTCCGCCCCGGTGACCGCGTGCGTCTCGTGGCCCGCCGCACGGAGGACCATCTCGTGGCCCGCTCGCTCGAGGTGACCATGCGGGTCGACGATCAGCTCGTCGACTCGTTCTTCCGCTCGCATCGTCCGATCACCGGCCGCTTCGCCCGTCGCGAGGGAAAAAAGGAGATCTTCTCCATCCATCTGCCGCAGCGCCGCTTCGTGCGTGTCGATGCGAAGGGGGCCACCGGGCCCGACGGTCACGTCCCCGTTCGCGTCGTGTCGTTCCGGCCGGGCGATCTGCTCGAACTACACGGCCGCTGGGAAACGACGGACCTGTTCCGTGCCGCGTCCATCAACGTCCTCACCGACTACGAGCCGTCGTTCTGCCGCAATCAGGCGCGCCGTGGCGAGTACAGCACGGAGACGCAGATGCGGGAGTCGGACGAGCGTTCCTTCCTCGACAAGGCGGGGGATTGACCATCGAGTTGATCGACGTGCTCGCGCCCGACCTCACGCCCACCGGAACGCGAAAATCGAAAC
>DATFUW010000636.1:0-3859 GCA_035260605.1 Thermoanaerobaculia bacterium
GAGGGCGGCCCTACATCCGTGTCGGGAATGGCCGCCTGGAGAGGCGGCCCTACATCCGTGTCGGGAATGGCCGCCTGGAGAGGCGGCCCTACATCCGTGTCGGGAATGGCCGCCTGGAGAGGCGGCCCTACATCCCTGTCGGGGACGGCCGCCTGGAGAGGCGGCCCTACATCCGCACTCTCCCCCAGACATCCGCGCCGCCGAGCCACTGCCCGCCGTCGATGACGAGCGCCTCGCCCGTGATGTATGCCGCGTAATCCGACAGCAGATAGGCGGCGGCGTTCGCCACCTCCTCGAGTGTGGCGAAGCGGCGCAGCGGGATCGTGCGGCGGATCGCCTCCTCGATTTTGGGATCGGGAAACAGCCGTTTCGAAGCCCCTTCGGTGTGCACCGGCCCCGGGGCGATGGCATTGACGCGGATGTTGTGCCGGGCCCACTCCACGGCGAGCGTGCGGGTCATTGCCAGGACGCCGGCCTTGGCGCTCGCCGAATGAACGACGCCGGGCGCGCCGGTCCAGGCGTAGTTGGCGATGAGGTTGAGAATCGCGCCGCGCCGGTTCTCGATCATCCGTTTGCCGACTGCACTGGTGCAGTAGAACGTGCCGTTGAGCACGATGCCGATCACGGCGTTCCATCCATTCGTGGTGAGCTGCTCCGAAGGGACGAGGAAGTTGCCGGCGGCGTTGTTGACGAGGAAGTCGACCGCGCCGAACTTCGCGGCCATGGCCTCGACCGCCTCGGCGTCGCGGACGTCGAGTACGAAATACTCGCCGCCGATCTCCGCAGCCGCTTTTGCGAGGTTCTCCTCGTTGCGGCTGGCGAGGACGATGTGCGCGCCGAGGCGTGCGAGCTCGCGGGCGATGGCGAACCCGATCCCGGTCGCGCCGCCGGTGACGATCCCGGTGCGCCCCTCGAATGTCTTCGGCGGAAGCATGCGCGCACTCTACAGCACATGCATAATGGCAGCACCGTGTCCCGGCTGAACATCACGCGTCCGATCGACGGCTGGTTCGGTGATTTCCCGATCCTGGTGGTGGAGGTCGCCGTGGAGAGCGCGCGGATCGTCCGCGAGGATCCGATCCCCGTCGGATCCCGTGGTCTGCTTCGCTTTGCCTGGCGGGGAGAGGATCTGGAACTGACTGCGGAGATCGCGGAGAACGAATGGGTCCGCATCCTCGAGGGAAGCGCGCAGCTGCAGCGGCTGATCGCCGACAGCTCCGACGAACTGCTTCGGGCGCAAAAAGCGAACGCGGCGGGCGATCGCGCGCGCAATGCCATCGGCGAGGAGACGCTGACCGCGGTCTCGGCCGGCGCACGGCCGGAAGTCGGGTTTCTGCAGTTCCGTTTCACGCCGGCGGGTTGGAAGTGCGTGCGCGCGCTGCTGCCCGATCAGCCCGAGGACGGATTCACCGTCTCGGCGAGCGAGCCGCAGGAACAGATCGATCTGCTGTGCGCGACCTACGAGGCGGGTGACGAAGAGGCGAAACAGATGACGCGGGCCATCGCCATGGCGAGCGTCACTCGCTGAACGGCGGCGCCAGCAGGAGCGTGGCGATGCTGTCGCCGGCGGCCGCCGCGGTTACGCCGGCCTCCAGAATGGCCAGCCCGTTCGCCAGGACCATCGATGTCGACACGCCGGAGCCCTGCGCCGCCATCGGATGCGCGACGAGAATGCCATCGCGCGCCACCACGCGGACGCGAAGGTAATTGCGCCGTTCCCCGCGTGATTTCAGCGGTCCCACGAGCCGCGTCTGCACTGCCGGCGGGAACAGCGACTCCCGCTGTCCCATTGCCTTGCGGAGCGCCGGCGCGACGAAGAGAAGAAAGGAGACCAGGCAGGAGACAGGGTTGCCCGGCAGTCCGAAGTAGATGCGCCCGCGGAGCCGCGACAGCACGACCGGCTTGCCCGGCTTCATGGCCACCTGCCAGAATTTCGTTTCCGCGCCGAGGGCGTCGAGGGCGTCCTTGACGAAATCGAAGGCACCGGCCGAAACGCCGCCGGTGGAGACGATGAAGTCCGCCTCGAGCGCCGACTCGATCGCGGCCATCGTCGCCTCGCGCGTGTCGCGGACGATGCCGATCATGTGCGGCAGGGCCCCGGCCTCGCGGGCCATCGCGGCGAGCGCCCAGGCGTTCGAGTTCACGACTTTGCCGAGCGAGCGCGGCCGATCGACCTCGACGATCTCGTCCCCGGTGGCGATGATGGCCACCCTGGGACGCCGGCCGACGCGCACCACCGAGCGCTGCACGCTCGCCAGCACCCCGATTTCGGCCGCGCCGACCGGCGTGCCGTCGCGCAGCACCAGGTCGCCCGCGTGCATGTCCTCGCCGCGGCGGCGGAGATTCGCGCCGCGCTTCAGGGACTGCGTCACGGTGACGAACTCGGATCCGGCGTCGGTGATCTCCACGTGCGCCACGGTATCGGCCCCTTCGGGGATCAGCGCGCCGGTCATGATGCGGATCGCCGTCCCCGGCTCCACGCGCTTGGTGGCGATCGAGCCGGCGGGGAGGTCCTCGATGACCCGGAGCCGTGCGGGCGGGCCGGCGATGTCCTCGGCGCGGAGCGCGTAGCCGTCCATTGCCGTGTTGTCGCCCTGCGGCACGTCGGCGGGGGCGGTGATGTCCTCGCGCAGCACGCGGCCGAGCGCCTCGGTGAAGACCACCTGCTCGGTGCCCAGGAGCGGGACTTCGGCGAGGACGCGCTGCTGCGCCTCTTCGACGGGGATCATCCGCTCGCCCGCGCGCGGTGTCTGGAACGTCGTCATCGGCGTTCGAGTCGCGCTTCGGCCAGGATCGGTTCGAACAGCTCGACCGGATTGCCGGAAGGATCGTCGACGATGGTCTGCTTTCCGCCGACGCCGGTGACGATGTCGTTGCGGAAGTGTGCGCCGCTGCTGCGCAGCGTCGCGACCAGGGCGGCGAGATCGTCGACCTCGACGGCGAAGCGGTTCCATCCGCCGGGGCGTTGCACCGTCCCGTCGGGCATCGCCTGCCCGCCTCCGGCGGCGGGATTGGGGGCGCTCAGCACGAGGCGGAGATCGCCGCGCGAGAGCATGGCGAACGGAGGGGCGGGATGCATGTCCAGTCTGAATCCGAGGTGCTTCGTGTAGAACTCGATGGCGGCATCGACGTCGTGGACGATGTAGCGGACCTGTACGGTGGCCATGATGCGGGGATGATATCGCTACACGATTCCGCGCCGGTGCAGCAGGCTGGCGACGGCGTCGCGGTTCTCCTGATATGCCGACCAGACGGAGGCGCACCAGGCGTCGATGGCCTGGTCCCGCTCGGCTCCCGGCGGGGCGAAGAGCGCGTCGACGGCGGTCATCGATCCGCGGTCGCGGGGCAGCGTGAACGAGGGCCACGGCTCCTTGCGTTTGGCCAGCGCCATGTGCGCGCGCTGCACCGCGCGTCCCGAGAAGCCTTTCTCGAGATGCAGATAGAGCCCGACGAGCGCGAAGGTGATGGCGATCGGTTTCGTCTGCTTGTCCGCGTGCTGCGCCGTGAATGTGTCGACGACGTACTGATGGATGAACGCGAAATCGCCATGCGTGAGCGTGTACGCGCAGAGCTCGTGATACGCCTCGAGTTCCGAAGGCATCAGCGCGTTCTTTTTTTCGACTGCAGGAACTGGCGGACGACGTCGCGGACGGGCCGTTTCAGACCGTCCACGTCGTAATTGAGGCGCCGCATCGCCGCATCGTCGAGGATTCCGGCGAGCGACTCGAGCGCCGCGCTGCATTTCCGCGGGATGTTCTCGCGGTAAACCACCGCCGCGTCGTAGGGCGGGAAGTAATGACGATCGTCTTCCAGGACCTGCAGTCCGAGCGACTGGATCAGTCCGTCGGTCGAATTGCCG
>DATFUW010000637.1:0-7871 GCA_035260605.1 Thermoanaerobaculia bacterium
CGTTCCCGGACTCACGGTGACCAGAAGCGTGACCGCGTCGCCCGCGCTGACGGAGGACGGCGATGCCGAGCCGCTCCCCGAGGGAGGCGTGGAAACCGGGATGCCGCAGCCGCTCTCCGGCCCGCTCGGCGAGACGAGGGCGAAGTCCGACAAGTTGTCGCCCGTATCCTGTGTGCCGCCGTTCTTCCGCGCGTAGCCGTGATCGGCGTTCGTGCTGCCCAGCGTGGGGAGCGGAGCCCCTTCCTTGTACGCCGAGCCGGCGCTCAGCCCGACCTGATCGACGATCGTCGATCCGTTCACCACCGGGATCACCGACGACGCTTCCGCTGCTCGAACAGCTCCGCCGGCACGGGGACCCGGGCCACCATCACGGCCGAGACGTTCAGAAGTTCGATGAATTCGTCGCTTCCCCCGTTGGGCCCGCGGAC
This sequence comes from Thermoanaerobaculia bacterium, assembly GCA_035260605.1. Classification (GTDB taxonomy): domain Bacteria; phylum Acidobacteriota; class Thermoanaerobaculia; order Gp7-AA8; family Gp7-AA8; genus Gp7-AA10. The sequence continues at coordinate 429 of DATFUW010000637.1, forward strand.
GCGGAATTCGCTGATCACGACCTGGGCCTGGAGCGTGGACGCGGTGAGAACGAGGATCGACAGAATACGGGCGATCGATCTGTACATGGATGTCTCCTCGGGCTGGAAATTTTGGACGCCGCATCATACAGCGGCCGGCGGCGGAAATTGCGAACTCCGTGTGAAGCGTTTACGATGACCGCTCCGCGGACAACCAATGGCCTGGTGGATCTGGACGCTGATCGGGTTCTTCTTTCTCCTGCTCGAGTTCCTCGCGAGCACGATGCACAGCGCCTTTTTTGCCGCCGGGGCCTTCCTCGTCGCCCTGCTGGTCGCGGTGAACGTCGCCGGACCGCTGTGGGCCCAGATCCTCGTCTTCACCCTGTTCTCACTGGCGACCCTGCTGCTGATCCGTCCGTGGGTCGTCCGAAAGCTGCACCTGAGCCGGACCGTGGTCGTCGATACGATGATCGGCGAGCAGGCCCTGGCCCTTGGTGAATTGCCACCGGACGCTTTCGGGAAGGCGGAACTGCGCGGCAGTACATGGAACGCGCACAACATCGGAGAAACCGCACTCGCGCGCGGGCAGCGATGCATCGTCGAGCGGGTGGAAGGATTGACGCTTCACGTGCGGGGCTGACCCGCGGAAAGGATCTTTGCCATGCCCGGCATTCTCGTCACGCTCGTTCTCGCAATCTTCGCCATCATTCTCGTCTCCAAGATTGCGCGCGTCGTCCCCCAGCAGCAGGCCTGGGTCGTCGAACGTCTCGGAAAGTATGCGGAGACCCTCCAGGCGGAATTCCACATCCTCATCCCGTTCCTCGACACCGTCCGCTACAAGCACTCCCTCAAGGAGATCGCCCTCGACGTCCCGGAACAGATCTGCATCACCAAGGACAACGTGCAGGTGGCCGTGGACGGCGTGCTGTACATCAAGGTGCTCAATCCCGAGCGCGCCTCATACGGGATCAGCGACTACAACTACGCCATCTCGCAGCTCGCGCAGACCAACCTGCGGAGTGAGATCGGCAAGATCGATCTCGACAAGACGTTCGAGGAACGGACCAACATCAATACCGCGGTCGTCAGCGAGGTCGACAAGGCCTCCGAGGCCTGGGGCGTCAAAGTCCTCCGCTACGAAATCAAAAACATCACACCGCCCAAGGACGTGCTCGCGGCCATGGAAAAGCAGATGCGTGCCGAGCGCGAGAAGCGCGCCGTCGTCCTGCAATCCGAAGGGCAGCGCGATGCGGCGATCAATGCCGCCGAGGGCGAGAAGCAGCAGGTGATCAAGGCCTCGGAAGCGAAGAAACAGCAGAACATCAATGAGGCCGAAGGACAGGCCTCGGCGATCCTCTCCGTGGCCACCGCGACCGCGGAAGGGATCCGCCGCATCGCGGAGGCCATCAAGGTGCCGGGAGGCTACGAGGCCACGCAACTCCGGATCGCCGAGGAGTACATCCGGCAGTTCGGCGAGCTCGCCAAGAACGGGACGTCGATGATCATCCCGGCGAACCTGTCGGACATCACCTCGATGATCGCCACGGCGATGAACGTGATCAAGCCGATGGTGAGCGAGCCGAAGCTCAGCGTGCGGCCCACTGCCTAGGCGTCGATCTCGATCGTCCCCACGACCTCGTTGCCGCAGCCGCGGTATTCGAGGTGCGAGAAGCTGAGCCGGTTGGCCATGGCGATGCCGCGGCCGTGCGTGTCGAACGCGCGGTCCGGATCGATCTGCAGAAACGACTGCCAGTCGAACCCGCTCCCCTCATCGCGGATCACGAAACGCACGGAGCGCTCGTCGCGTTCGAACGACACCTCGGCGTGCTTCGCCGCGTTTTCCGGGAGTGCCAGCCTGTGCTGCAGCTCGTCGTTCCATCCGCCGCCGGCGTAGAGCGTCGATTTCTCCTCGTACGTGATCCCGAGGTTGCCGTGTTCGATGGCGTTGATCAGCAACTCCGTCAGCCCGATCACCGTCGCCTCCGGATTCGGGCAGGTCTGCGCCAGCAACATGCCGAGGTCGCGTGCCTGCTCGACGGTGCGGAAGACGAAGATGCCCTGCTTCATCATCCGGAAACTGTCGGCCCCCTTGCGCACCTGCGCCTGGAGCTCGCGGTAGCCGCGATAGTCGGCCGTGGCGGTGCGCACCACCGACCGGAGCATCTCCACGTCGTAGGGCTTGGTGAGGTAATACGAGGCGCCGGCACGTATCCCTTCGACGATCTGATCGTGACGCGCGGCGGCGGTCTGCAGGACCACCGGAAGCATCCGCAGCGCGTCCGATTCCTTCATGCGCGCCAGCAGTTGCATGCCGTCCATGCGCGGCATCGTGCGGTCGAGCAGGACGAGGTCGTAGCGATCAGGGGCCGCAGTCAGCTTCCCCCACGCCTCCACACCGTCGCCGGCCGTCTCGATGACGTATCCCTCGGGAGCGAGGTGGACCGTCAGCAGCTTGCGATCCAGCGCATGGTCATCGACGATCAGCACGCAAGTCATAAAAAGGGGTCAGGTCTGTGATCCGTGATTTTCTACGATTTGGAGAAGATGAGGGATTTTCTCCCTACGAGCCGCCGTCCTCCGGGCGCAGGACTGAAACCGTCAGAAGGGAGCAGATCGGTCATTATCTACGATTGGTAGAAAATCACAGATCACAGACCTGACCCCTTTTATGCCGATTCTGAAGAAAGAGCCGGATGCGTTTCCGGAGACGATTTTCGAGCTCGAGGCGCCGTGGTGGGTGGCGCATCTGCGGAGCCGGCAGGAGAAGGTCCTGGCGCGGTTCCTTCGCGAACGAGGCATTCCGTTCTATCTGCCGCAGATGGAGAAGCGGGTGCAGCGGAGCGGGCGGACATTCCTCTCGTATCTGCCGCTATTCAGCGGATACCTCTTCTTCCGCGGCGGGCGCGAAGAGAAACTGGCGGCAGTGAAGAGCAACGTGATCGTCAGCGTGCTCGAGCCGTCCGATCAGGCGCAGATCTCGGCGGAGTTGGGGCAGATCCATCAGCTGCAATTGACCGAGGCGCCGCTGGTCCCGCACGCCTACGTGGCCGCGGGCGACACGGTGCTGATCGCGGAAGGAGCGTTCGCTGGCTATCGCGGAGTGGTGCAGAAGGAAAAGGGAGCGACACGCCTGATCGTTTCGGTCTCGTTCATCCGGCAATCGGTGGCCCTGGAGATCGACCGCGAATTCATCCGCCCGCAGCGCCGCTCCTGAACACGGCGGCGTGACCCGCCGCACACCGATCGGTACGGCCCCGCACGTTCGAGCCGTGACCGGTTGCGCATTCCTGTTTTTCGCGCTCGTCTAGATTGCAATCACCACTCACACAATCGTGTGAGCCCGCGAAGGAGGGCGCATGACAGCGTCACGGATACCGCCGAAGCATCCCACCATCGACGAACAACTCGAGCGTGCCGGCGTCAGCCGGCGGCATTTCATCAATTTTTGCGGGAAGCTGATGGTCGTTGCGCCGGTCGGCCTGGCGATCACCAACAAACTCTCACCCCAGGCGGTGGCCGCCACGATCGGCAAGGCGCGCCGGCCGTCGGTGATCTGGCTGGAGATGCAGGACTGCACCGGGTGCACGGAGACGCTGCTGCGCACCTCGCGGCCGGACCTCGGCTCGCTGATCCTGAACATCATCTCGCTCGACTATCACGAGACGGTGATGGCTGCGGCCGGGAACGACGCCGAGGCGGCGCTGCGTGACGCCATGGCTCAGAACGACGGCAAGTACGTGCTGGTCGTCGAAGGATCGATCCCCACCAAAGACGACGGGATCTATCTGACGATCGGCGGAAAAAAGGGAATCGACAAGCTGCGCGAGGTGGCCGACCATGCCGCGGCGGTCGTAGCCATCGGCTCGTGCGCCTCGTGGGGCGGCGTGCCGTCGAGCAATATCAACCCGACCGGCGCGGTCGGCGTGGACTCGATCGTCAAGAACAAGCCGGTGATCAACATTCCCGGCTGTCCGCCCAACCCGTACACCTTCTTCGGAACGGTGCTCGAGTACGCGACCACCGGGAAAGTGCCGAAGCTCGATTCCTTCGGCCGCCCGCTGTTCGCGTACGACCGCACCGTGCACGACCACTGCCCGCGCCGCGCGCACTTCGACGCCGGCAAGTTCGCCACCGTGTTCGGCGACGAGGGACACCGCAACGGCTGGTGTCTGTACAAGCTGGGATGCAAAGGTCCGGTCACGCATGCCCCCTGCTCGACGCAGCATTTCAACGAGCTGGAAGACTGCTGGCCGATCGGGATCGGCGCGCCCTGCGCCGGCTGCACGGAAAAGGCGACGGCATTCACGATCCCGCTCTTCACCACGGTCGATATCCAGCATCCGCTTCCGCCGGCGTTCTATCCGGAGGTCAATCCCGAGCACAAGGGCATGAGCCCGGTGGCGACGGGAGTGGCCGGCCTGGTGGGCGGTGCCCTTGTGGGGGCGGGGGTCATCGCCTCCCGAAAACTGGGTGGTCACGACGAAGAAACGAAGGAGTAGGCGATGAACAGCGATCGTCGAGACTTCTTCAAAGGGATGGCTACGGCAGCCGCGGTTGCGGTGGTGCCCAGCGTGGCTCGCGCGCGCGAGAAGAAGCGCCCGCAGAGCGATGCGGTCGGTCTGCTGTACGACGCGACGCGCTGCATCGGCTGCAAGGCGTGCGTGGTGGCGTGCAAGGAACAGAACGATCTGCCGGCCGATACGCGTGGCTACGGCAAGGGTCTGTACGACGCGCCCGAGGGGCTGAACGAATTCACAAAGAACGTGATCCAGCTCTACAAGGACGCCGGCGAGGAGTCGTACGTCAAGAAGCAGTGCATGCACTGCGTGGACCCCGCCTGCGTCGGCGCGTGCATGCTCGGCGCGCTGCAGAAGGGGAAGTACGGCATCGTGTCGTACGACGTCGACAAGTGCGTCGGCTGCCGCTACTGCGAAGTGGCCTGTCCGTTCAACGTCCCGAAGTTCCAGTGGACGAAAGCCGCGCCGCGCATCGTGAAGTGCGAGCTCTGCAGGGATCGGCTGGCGGAAGGGAAGGAGCCGGCCTGCACGGCGGTGTGCCCGCGCCAGGCGGTCATCTTCGGCAAGTACACCGATCTGCTCGATGAGGCGCACCGCCGCCTGAAGGACAACCCCGGCAACTACGTGCCGAAGGTGTACGGCGAGCACGAGGTCGGCGGCACGCAGGTGCTCTACCTGTCGCATGTCGAATTCGAGAAGCTCGGCTTCCGCTTCGACCAGCAGGAGTCGGTGCCGCATCTCCAGCAGAGCGTGCAGCACGGAATCTACAAGGGCTTCATCGGCCCCGTGGCGCTGTATGCGCTGTTAGGCGCCGTCGTCTTCCGCAACCGCGGGAAGAGCGACGACAAGGAAAGCTGAGGAGGCGGACATGCAGGAGAAAGCACAACCGATCGGCGGTCCGCTCTTCACCCGGGCTTACAACGTCCTGCTGCTGATCGCCGCGCTCGGAATCGGGCTCACGCTGTGGCGATTCGCGGTGGGCCTCGGCCGCGCCACCGCGCTCTCGGACGGTTACCCGCTCGGACTGTGGATCGCGCTCGACGTGGTCACCGGTACCGCCCTGGCCTGCGGCGGCTACGCCGTGGCCCTCGTGGTCTACATCTTCAACAAGGGCAAGTATCACCCCCTGATTCGCCCGGCCATCCTCACCAGTGCGCTCGGCTACACCATGGCCGGCCTCTCGGTGGCCATCGACCTCGGCCGGCCGTGGAACATGTGGAAGATCCCCCTCTTCTTCTGGGACTGGAACTTCAATTCCGCGCTGCTGGAAGTGGCCCTCTGCATCATGGCCTACGTCGTCGTGCTTTGGATCGAGCTGACGCCGGCGTTCCTCGAGGGTTCGACGAAGCCGTGGGCCCGGAAGACCGCGGCCATCCTCAACAAGGCCCTGATCTGGATCGTCGCTCTGGGCATGCTGCTTCCGACAATGCACCAGTCGTCGCTCGGATCGCTGATGATGCTCGCCGGTCCGAAGCTCCATCCGCTGTGGCTCACCGGATGGCTGCCGCTATTGTTCCTGATGGCCTGCCTGGCCATGGGATACGGCATCGTGGTGTTTGAGTCGATCTTCTCATCGACCGTATTCGGCAGAAAGCCGGAGACCGCGATGCTGATCAACCTGCAGAAGATCGCCGCCTGGGGCGGTCTGATCTTCGTCGGAATCCGCCTGCTCGATCTCGGCGCGCGCGGACAGCTCAGCGATGCCGCGCATCTCGATCGTTTCGGAACGATGTTCTGGATCGAGAACGCGCTGTGGCTGCTTCCGCTGGCGATGATGCTGGCCACGCCGCGGCCGGGGCTCGGAAGCCTCTTCCGCAGTGCGATGGTCGTCCTGCTCGCCGGCAGCCTGTATCGCTTCGACACGTACCTGGTGGCTTTCAACCCCGGGCCGGGCTGGCACTACTTCCCCTCGGTGCAGGAGATGTTGATCAGCATCGGCCTCATCGCAATGGAACTCGCCGTCTACGTCGCCGTCGTGAAGCGCTTCCCGATCATCGGCGGCATGAAGCACGCGCACTAGGAGAAAACAATGACCAAGATCGTCATCGACCCGATCACCCGCATCGAAGGACATCTGCGCATCGACGTGGAAGTCGATGGCGGGAAAGTCGACAAGGCGTGGGCCTCTTCCACGATGTGGCGGGGCATCGAGCGCATTCTCGTCGGCCGCGACCCGCGCGAGGCGTGGTTCTTCACGCAGCGCTTCTGCGGGGTCTGCACGACCGTGCACGCCTTCGCTTCGGTGCGAGCCGTCGAGGACGCCCTGAACCTTCCGATCCCGAAGAACGCGCAGTACATCCGCAATCTGACGATGATCGCGCATGCACTGCACGATCACGTCGTGCACTTCTATCATCTCTCCGCGCTCGACTGGGTCGACGTCACGCAGGTGCTGAAGGCCGATCCGGCCAAGGCGTCGTCGCTGGCCGAGAGCCTCTCCGACTGGACCGGCAATTCGCGCAAGGAGATGGAAGCGACCAAGACGAAGGTCAAGGCGCTGGTCGACAGCGGTCAGCTCGGTCCCTTTGCACACGGCTACTGGGGCCATCCGGCGATGAAGCTTTCGCCCGAGGTGAACCTCATCGCCGTCTCGCATTACCTGCAGGCGCTCGAATATCAGCGCTATGCGAACCAGATCGTCGGCCTGCTGGGCGGAAAGACCCCGCACATTCAGAACGTCGCCGTCGGCGGCGTGCAGAACGCCATCAATCTCGACAGCCAGGCGACGCTGAACGTCGACCGCCTCTATCAGATCAAGACGCTGCTCGATAAGGTCGTCCCCTTCATCCAGAACGTCTACGTCCCCGACGTCTGCACGGTGGCCGCGCTCTATCCCGAGTGGTTCAGCTACGGCGCCGGCGTGACGAACTATCTGTCCGTCCCCGATCTGCCGCTCGACGAGAAGAGCACGGAATTCGATCTGCCCGGGGGCTTCATCCCCGGCGAT
>DATFUW010000638.1:0-2128 GCA_035260605.1 Thermoanaerobaculia bacterium
CCGGTGGCCTACTTCGATGCCCCGGGCGGCACGCAGGTCCCGCGCTCCGTCGCTGAGGCGATGACCGACTATCTGTTCCACCACAACGCCAACACACACTGGGCGTATCCGACGAGCGAGGAGACCGACGTGATGATCGCCGCGGCGCGCGCGGCCGCAGCGCGCTTCGTCGGCGCACGGCCGGACGAGATCGCGTTCGGCGCGAACATGACCACCCTCACGTTCCACCTGGCGCGAGCCCTCGGCCGGACGTGGAAGGCGGGCGACGAGGTGATCGTCACCGATCTCGATCATCACGCCAACATCGCGCCGTGGCGCGCGCTGGAAACCGACCGCGGCATCGTCGTCCGTTCGGCGCGCATGCTCCGCGAGACGTGCCAGGTGGACCTGGAGCATCTGGCGAGTCTGGCCGGTGCGAAGACGCGGCTCGTGGCCATCGGAGGAGCATCGAACGCGGTGGGGACGATCAACGACCTGGCGCGCGTGCGGGCAATCGCCCGCGCTGCGGGCGCGCTCCTGTTCGTCGATGCCGTCCACCTCGCGCCGCACGATCGGATCGACGTGCAGGAGATCGGCTGTGATTTCCTGGCCCTCTCGGCGTACAAGTTCTATGGTCCGCACATCGGCATTCTCTTCGCCCGCCAGACGCTGCTGGAGTCCTTGCCGTTTCCCAAGCTCAGTCCCGCGCCCGACACCGCGCCGGAGCGCGCCGAGACCGGAACGCAGAACCAGGAGGGGATCGCGGGCGTGCGCGCGGCGGTGGAGTTCGTGGAGTCGGTCGGCTGGCCGTGGCTGCGCGAGCGCGGCGAGCGGTTCACCCGCATGCTGTGGGATGGACTCGGCGCCATCCGCGGCGTTCGGCTCTACGGTCCGCCGCCCTCGCAACCGCGCACGCCGACGGTCTCCTTCATAGTCGACGGCTTGACCTCCGAGGCGGTCGCCCGCAGGCTCGCCGCGGAAGGGCTCTTCGCCAGCCACGGCGACTTCTACGCCGAGACGCTGATCCGCGAGCTCGGCGTGGAGGGAGTCGTGCGGATCGGATGCGCCTGTTACACGACCGAGCACGAGATCGAGCGGCTGCTCGCGGCGGTGGCGAAGCTGTAGGGCACGATGGTGCGACCGATCAGGAGGCCAGACTCAGGCCGGTCTCTGTCAGGACCTCGGGGCGCCGGTCGATGTTGGTGACGATCCACTGGCCATCGCGGCGTTCGATCTCGATCACCACCGACTTCCATCCCTGTGCGTTCGGCGTGTTTTCCGCGTGACGGACGCGCATTCCGCTCCAGCGTTCCGGCGGGATGCCGCGCTCGCGCAGCCAGACCTCGGCGTGTTCCATGACTATCGGAGGATCGGTATGGTCGCAAGGCATGATGGAATGATAACGCCATGCCGGTAGCCCTGATTCGGGCGGTGAGCCCGACCATCGACGGATGCGAGCTGAGCTACATCGCCCGCACGCCGATCGACGTTGCGCGCGCAGTGGCCCAGCATGCGGCTTACGAGCGCTGCCTGGAGCGGCGGGGGTACACGCTCGTGCGGATCGATGAGGCCCCTGACTGTCCGGACGCCGTCTTCGTGGAGGACACCGCGGTGGTGCTCGACGAGGTGGCGATCGTCACACGGCCCGGCGCGGAATCGCGGAGGGCGGAAGTCGGTGCGGTGGCCACGGTGCTGCAGCGCTATCGCCCGCTGCGCCGGATCGAGGGGCCGGCGACCCTCGACGGCGGCGATGTGCTGCGCATCGGACGGACGGTCTTCGTCGGCCATTCCCGGCGGACGAACGACGACGGACTGGAGCAGCTCGGCGCGATCGCTGCGGAGTTTGGGTATGCATTCCATCCCGTCTCGTTCCGCGGCTGCCTCCATCTGAAGTCGGCGGTGACGCACTGCGGCGGACGCGATCTGCTCGTGAATCCGGAGTGGATCGATGCGCGGCAGTTCCGCGGCTTCGAGGCGATGGCCATCGATCCCGGCGAGCCGTTCGCAGCGAACATCCTCCGCGCCGGCGACGGCCTGATCCACGGCGCGTCGTTTCCTCGTACGCGCCGTGCGCTCGAACAGCGCGGCTATCGTGTGGAGGCAATCGATCTCTCCGAGCTGGAAAAGGCGGAGGGGGGAGTGACCTGTG
>DATFUW010000639.1:0-2448 GCA_035260605.1 Thermoanaerobaculia bacterium
CCCCAGTAGAATGCACCCGTGACGGGCGATTGGACATCAATCGCGGCGCGAAGACCCGACCCAATCTCCCCATGAGTTCCGGATCGCCTGCGCCGACGGTTCGAACTGCTTCGACAACGACTCCGGCGTTCGACCTTCTCGAACCAGAGTGACCAACTTCTTCTTGAACTCCGCTGGATAGGGTTTACGGGTCTTTGGCATCGTGGATCTCCCAATGTTCAGGTGTCCACGAAACCGGGTCAACTCCAGGTCAACTCCAAGCTCCCCAGACCCCAAGCTCCCCAGTAGAATGCACGCGTGACGGGCGATTGGAAATCAATCGCGGGACGAAAGACCCGACCCCAAGCGCCATGCTCCAAGCGCCACGCTTTTCAATATCCGTCGGGCATCACGAATGCAACCAGAACACCAGATTCCCGAGCCGTCGGACGTCGGTTGGGTGTCCGCCTCGAATTTTCGTTCAACCAGCTGTGGCCTGTCGTCCCGTAGAACTTCGTCGATGTGCTTCACGGTCCGGGGAGGAAGACTTGCGGCTCGCCGAATTCATCACGCGTGACATGGAAGCGATCCTGCGGGAATGGGAGACGTTCGCGGCAACGCGTCTACCCGCGGCTTCGAGCATGTCGCCGCTCGCGTTGCGCGACCATGCGAAGCAGATTCTCCAGGCGATCGCCGATGACCTGAGCACGTTCCAGTCTCGAACAGCCCAGATCGCGAAGTCGCAAGGTGAAGTTCCCCGATCCGTCGACGCACCGGCGACCGCGGCGGAAACGCATGCCGTTCTTCGTGCACAAAGCGGCTTCGACATCAACCAGCTCACCGCCGAGTATCGGGCACTTCGCTCGAGCGTCCTGCGCCTCTGGTCGGACGCATTCGACCCGCAATCCTCCAGTTTCGAGGACGCGATCCGGTTCAACGAAGCGATCGATCAGGCACTCGCCGAGTCCATCGCCTTCTTCACCGCCCAGGTCGACCACGCCCGCAATCTGGTCCTCGGAATGCTCGGTCACGACATGCGGACACCGCTGCAGATCATCATCCTGACGGCGCGACATCTGGAGATGCTGAACGCCGGCAAAGAAGTATCGACCTCCGCCGACTATCTGATCAGCAGCACCTCGCGTATCAAGGCACTCGTCGACGATCTGCTCGACGTCAGCGGCTTCAACCTCGGCGTCGGCATCCGGATTGCGCCCGCGCAGGTCGATCTCGCCGCTCTCTTTGCCGAACAGTTGAGACAACTGCGTCGCCTGTACGCGGACCGTCTGCTGGAATTCGAAGTGCACGGCCCCGTGTCGGGCCACTTCGACGGAGCGCGGCTGCAGCGCGTACTCGACAACCTCGTCGTCAACGCGATCAAGTACGGTGCGCCCGACGCTCCTGTGCGCATCATCGTCACCGGCGAGGCCGAAGAGGTCCGGCTCGAGGTCGTCAACAGCGGTCCCGATATCGAAGGGTCGGTGCTCGCGCAGCTCTTCGAACCTCTCAATCGCGGCACGCACGCGAGCCGCATGAGCACCGACGGAAGCCTCGGGCTCGGACTGTACATTGCGCGCGAGATCGCGAGAGCCCATGGCGGCGACATCGCTGTTCGCTCGTCCAACCGTGAGACGGTGTTCACTGTGCGCCTTCCTCGCGTCTGAGAACGCTCCCGGAGAGCATCGCGTCCGACCCGACCGCGGCGCCACAGCGACGCGGCGGGATCGACGCGTCTTCGACGTGCAATGAGGCTGGCGGCCCGATCCACTGAAGCGGCAATCCGACCGACGGCACCCGTTGCCGTTCGATATCATGCGGCGCCATGGTCATCGATGCCCCACGCACTACGCGAACGCGCGCGAGGTCGTCTACGTGCAGCACGAGCCGCGCAACATGGGCGGCTGGCCGTTCCTCCACGAGCGGCTGACGACCCTCCTCGGCAGCAACCAGAAGCTCCGCTACGTCGGCCTCCCGATCTCGGCCGCTCCGGCCACCGATCTCGCATCACGGCCACGAGGAGCAGCGGACCCCGCTCGTCGAGCGCGCGCTCAAGGGATGAACACCGGAGTCGGCGGCGGCGCGTACACCGGCGTCGGCGGTGGAATGTACACCGGTGTGGGCGGGGGCATGTACACAGGGGTTGGTGCCGGTCTTTACACCGGAGTTGGCGGAGGCCTGTACACCGGCGTTGGTGGCGGCTTGTACACTGGTGTTGGTGGTGGTCTCTACACCGGCGTCGGCGGAGGGCTTTACAGTGGCGCTGGTGGAGGCATGTACACCGGTGCATGTGCCGAGCCATATCGCCGTGTCACCACCGTGGCCGGTGTTCATCGAAGAGCTGAAGAAGAGGGGCCTTCATCAAGTTCGTCGAGCTCATTCTGGCTCACAAACCTGCAGGCATTTAGTGGTGAAGGCGCGCCGCCCAACAAGCGGTTCCAGCGGACTGCGTGCCATCATCTGCTACTCTTG
>DATFUW010000640.1:0-9221 GCA_035260605.1 Thermoanaerobaculia bacterium
CGCCTTCCCCGTTGCGCAAGAAGTACGGCGGGAGTCCGTTCACCGTCCCCGCCTGCAGGTCTTCGCGTACGGGCATCTCGCCGGCGGTGAAGTAGGCGATGTTGCCGTCGATGTCGGCGTAGGCGAAGTTCTGCGATCCGAAGTCGAAGAACTGCAGGGCGGCCTTGAACGCATCGACGTTCTGGGCCTGGTCGGCGAGCATGAACGCTTCCAGCTCGTGCGTCGGATAGAAGCCGACGTACTGGACGCTGACGGCCATCCCGGTCGACATGTCGAGCTGAATGATCGGGCCGTGGCGCGGCACGATCAGCGTCGCCGCCGGGACGTCCGCCGCGGGCGCATTCACCAGCCCATGGCCAGGCACGTTCATGCGGAATGTCTCGGGGACGGGCAGCACGTGCTCCATGGCTCCTTTGTAGATGCTGGAGAATCCGCTCGGCGAGGTCGGATCGGGGACGAGCTGCTCCTGATAGATGTCGGTGACGTCCATCGGATGGACGGTCGAGCCCCAGGCGATGTGCTCGTTCTGACCCTGGATGACGAACGGCGCGCCGGGGAATCCCATCCCGGCGACGTTGAGCTTCCCGGGCACGCGCACGGAGATGGGATAGAAATTCGCCGGCTCGGAGAGCGACAGGTGCGGATCGTTGGCTACCAGGGCGTTGCCGGTCGCGGAGTTCCGCGGCGCGATCGCCCACTCGTTCGAGCCGGCGTGCCGCCGCGGATCGATGGCCGACTGCAGCACGTCGTCATTGCGGATCTCGTCGCGGTAGTTCCGCAGGAGCGTGAGCGTTTCCGGCCTGACCCAGCTCGTGTCGAACGCCGGCGGCGCAGAGTGCGTGTGGATCGGCAGCGTCGATCCGCTGCCGGTGGCATCCGGAATGGTGGCGGCGCTGGTGAACGGCGCGAGACGCCAGACGTCGGCGAAGAGCTTCGTGCCGTCGAACCCGACGATCTGTCCCGCCGTCTGATACGAGAGCAGGGCCACGGTGTTGTCGAGGTCGAGATCGAACGACAGGCCGAAGGCGATCAGCTTTCCGACGGCGAGGGAGTCGACATCGGTCCACGGTTCGATGGCGCCGATGCCGAGCAGCGCGTACTCGGGCGGCAGCAGATTGGCGTGTGACTGGATGTAGGCGTTCACGCCCTGGGTATAGGCATCGAGCGCGGCGCGGCCGTCGGCGCCAAGCGTGGGCAGCGTGGCCTCGGCGGCACGACGGAGGCCGAGCGTGCGGAGCTGCACGTCGGTCGGCAGCGCCGCCGATCCGAGGAGTTCCGCGAGCGTGCCGCTCGCGGTGCGCCGCGAAGTGTCCATCTGAAACAGGCGATCCTGCGCGTGCAGCCAGCCGTTGAGGAACCATGCGTCGTGAGTGTTCAACGCGAACACGTGCGGGATCCCGTTCAGCTCGCGGATGACCATCCCCTTCTGCTGCATCCCGGGCAACTGCACCATCCGGCCAATCGGCAGGGTTTGCGCGAACAGCGGCGCAGCGAGCAGAAGGAGCGCGAGGGTCACGGAACGTTTCATGGAGCCTCCTTGGTGACGGATGGTTATACGCCAGCGCCGGAGAAATTTCGAATTCCCGATTTCGAATTTCGAACGCGCGAAACCGGCATACAATCCCCATCCGCAAAGGAGTCCCTGGCATGCACCGCTGGATGATCGTCTTGGCCGCCCTCGTTGCGCTCCCGCTGGCCGCGCAGTCGAACGACGTCACTGTCTGGGGCGGCGTAGCGCGCATGGGATCGACCGATGCCACCGGCACGACGATCCGCTTCGATCGCGGCACGGCCTACGGCGCCGGGTTCGAGCACTTCTTCGGCGATCACCTCTCGGGCGAATTGGCGGTCTTCGCGCTCCGGAACGACGGATCGGTGGAGATCGCCGGCAGCCCGCTGTTCACCACCGGCAGCCTGCAGACCACGCCGCTGACGGCGACGCTGCAGTGGCACCGGGCGCGGGACGCGCGATTCGATGTCTTCGCCGGCGGTGGCGTGGCTTACGTCCGCTCGAACTCGCTGCACAGCAGCGACCTCGACACGCTCGGCATCGGGCGGGTGGATGTGAAGAGCAAGATCGGATGGACGATGGTCGGCGGCGTGTCGTACGCCTTCGTCCCGGCGTTCGCCGCGGTTGCCGAGGCGCGCTACATCGGATACCGCCCCGATTCGGGCCCGAGCGACGCCCGGGTGCGGCTCAATCTGAATCCGCTGCTCTATCTCGCCGGCGTCCGCTGGCGTTTCTGATCGACCAGCCACTGCACGACGTGCGTCGTCGTGTAAGCCGGGTCCCACGCATTGTGCCCGGTGTGCGCGAATTCCGTGTATCCGGCGCGCACGTTCAGCGCCTCCGCCATGTTGCGCGATTCCCCGACCGGCACGACCGGGTCATCGCTCCCGTGAAAGATCCAGATGGGGACGTGCGGCAACTGGCGCGCGAACGTGGCATACGGTTCGCTGCTCGGCTCCTCGGCATCGGGCAGTGACGGCGGCCGGTGCACGTACCCGCAGACCGGCGCGACCGCCGACCAGCGACTCGGATATGTCGCCGCCAGGAACCACGCCCCCGCCCCTCCCATCGACATGCCGGTCAGCGACACGCGGCTGCGGTCGATGGGAAACTCCTTTTCGGTCGCATCGAGCGCGGCGATGGCGATCTTCGTCGCCGGTCCGACCCAGCGTTCGCCCGCGGGGCACTGCGGAAAGACGACGATGGCCGCCACGTCGACCTTCCCGCTCCGCAGCGCCGGCCCGAGCCCCACGCGCGTCTGCTTGTCGCCATCGTCGCCGCGCTCGCCGGAACCGTGCAGGAACAGGATCGCCGGCGTTTTGCGGGACGCGGCGTACGAGCCCGGCACCCAGACCTGATATCGGCGCTCCACGCCGCCGACCATCACCGAGCGCGCGAGAAATTGTCCAGCCATCAGCACCGTCGCCGCGAGCATCGCAGGGCCGGATTGTATCCGTTCCGTTCAGACGATCAGGTGCAGATCGCCGAACTCGTGCCAGAGATAGCCCTCCCGCAGTGCCTCGGCGTAGGCGCGCTCGACGTGCTCGCGTCCGGCGATCGCCTCGAGCATCTTCAGATGCGAGGCGCGCGGCTCGTGGAACCCGGTCAGCAGCGCATCGACCACCCGGACGCCGCGCTCGGGTTCGATCACCAGATCGGTCCAGCCGCGGGAGGCGACCGCGTTCCCGTCGCGGTCGACCGAGCTCTCGAGCGCACGGACGACCGTCGTTCCCACCGCGATGACGCGCTTCGCGGCGCGGACGCGCTCCGCCGTGCGCAGCGGCACCTCGTACCATTCGTCGAACGGGCGCTCATGCGTTTCGAGGCTGGCCACGCCGGCGTGCAGCACCACCTTCGCCAGTTGCACGCCCGAGCGGCGGATGCAGGCCAGCATTGGCCGCGTGAACGGCCGACCGGCCGAGGGCATCTCCGCAGAGCCGACTTCGCGCGCGTACACCGTCTGATAAGCCTCGAGGGGGAACGGTTCGCGGACATAGGAGTAGGCGATCGGCCGCCCGTATCGTCGCAGATAGTCGAGGGGAGGCATCCCGAGCGTGAGTTGCGCGATCCAGAGGCGGCGCGAGTCGCGGCAGGGAACGAGCATCCGCGCGGCCGCGCCGCCGGGAAGGGCCAGCCGCTCTGCGGCAACGACGTCCGTCTGTCGCGGCTCGACGACGGCGAGATCTCCGGGCAGTGCGCTCGAGTAGTGCAGTGCGATCTCCTCACCGTTCTCGCGGCGCGCGCGCAGCGCGGCAGGCAGCGTGGCGGTGGTGTTGAGCACCAGCAGATCGCCGGCGCGGAAGAACCGCGGAAGGTCGCGAAAATGCGCGTGGACGATCTTCCCGGTGGCGCGGTCGGAGACCATCAGGCGCACGTCGTCGCGTCCGCTTCCGCGCAGCTCCGCCGGCTCGTGTGCCTCGAGCCGCGGCGGCAGCACGAAGTCGATGGCCTCGTCGATCGTGCCGGTGTTCATCGTCGTCCCGTCCGAGGCGATCACGTCGCCATCTCCCGCTCCTGCGCCTCGATCCGGGCGAACGGCTCCGTGCCGGCGATCAGTTCGGCGATCGCGGGAGCGACGTTGTCCGGTGCGGGCAGATGCGACAGATCGGCGCCCGGCTCGGCGAGGCGGTGCATCTCCGTGTTCATGTCGCCGGGATCGACGATCAGCACGCGGGCGCTTCCCTGCAGTTCGGCCGCGAGCACGCGTGAGGCGTGTTCGAGCGCCGCCTTGCTCGCGCCGTAGCCGCCCCATCCGGGATATGCGTTCACCCCGGCGTCCGAGGTGATGTTGATGACCGTCCGCGGCCGCGTGAGCTGCATGAGGTGAATCGGGGCGACGACGTTCACCCGGAAGATGCGCTCGAGCGACTGCCACGAGTGCTCCATCAGCTCGGGCAGCGGGCTGGGACCGAGCTCCGAGGCGTTGTTGATGAGGACGTCGACCCGGCCAAACCGATCACGGGCGGCCGACGCGATCTCCTCGGCGATCTCCGACACGTCGCCGCGGACGGCCGCGACCTCGGTCGAGTGCGCCAACTCGCGTGCCACCGCCTCCAGCTCCGGGCCGCGCGCGTTGAGAACCAGTGGATGACCGCGCTGAGCGAAATGCCGCGCCAGTGCCAGCCCTAATCCCTTCGATGCTCCGGTGATGAGAATGACTTCGTTGCTCATCCCGGAATCATCGGCTCCGCCGGGCCGCCGCGCGCTGTCCGAAAGTACAGGAGTAAGATCATTTGCTCTGATTAAACGGATCGCAGTGCTGATCCTCTGGGCCGCCGCCGCATCCGCTCAAAGCACGACGCCCCAGTACACGGCCCGCCTCACCGATTCCGGCGACGAGCCGCCGATCATGGCCGTGGTCGCCGACGCGACGGAGCCCTCCGAACCGCTGACGCCGCCGTTCCACGTCGCTGTCCCGAACGCGCAGGCGCCGCGGCTGATGAACGTCATCAATCCGGCGCTCGCCATTCCGTACAACTCCACGATCCGGCAGATCGAGGCGTTCTGGAACGGCACGCCGCTGCCGCTGATCGACCCGTCAGGCACGCAGCTCGCCGAAGAGGCGCACTCGTTCGGGCCGATGATCCCGTTCTTCAAACCGCTTTTCTCCGTCGCGGCGATTCCGCCCGGCAACGGGACGCTCGAGGTGCGAGCTTTCGACGCAGCGCACGTCGAGGTTGCGTCCCAGAGCATCCCCGGACTGACGGTCGTGCGGCCGCCGCAGCCGGTGCCCACGGCGACGATCGACGCCATGCCGCATCCGCGGATCTACCTGACGCCGGCGCGCATGGCCAGGATCGACGCGCGCAACGACGTCGCCTCGGCGCGGTTCAACGATGCCGTGGCCTCGTTCCGCAGCGCGCTGGCCGACATCCCCGACGTCACCTCGCCCGAATTCAAGGATCGCTACTACGATCCCGACGACGCGATCCCCATGCTGGCGCTGCAGAGCCAGATATCCCACGATCCGGCCCTCGCCCAGGCCGCGCACACGCTGGCCATGCGGATGGCGAACGACTACGACACCGGCAAGCGCGATTTCGGCCGCGATACCGGATACGACATCCGGTTCCAGCTCCGCGACCTGATGCTGGCCTACGACTGGCTCTACGACTCGTTCACGCTGGCGGAGCGCGCCACGATCGTCCGCGTGGCCACGAAATGGATCGACTGGTATCACGATACGCCGGGATATGCCGCGACGTGGCCGATCGAAAACTACTACGCCGGATACCTGCAGGGGATCGCGCTCGTCGCCGTGGCCACCGCGGGTGACAACCCCGACGCCGATCGGCTCTTCGCGCTGCTCCGCAGCAAGCTGGCGAACGAGGTGCCGATTCAGAATCAGCGCCTGGCCGGCGGCGACTGGGCCGAGGGGTGGAACTACGGGTGGTACAGCACGCTCGAGCTCTCACTCGTCGACATCCTGCTCCGCGATCTCGGCGAAGACTGGAGTGCCGACTTCGACTGGCTGCGGGGGCTGCCGAGCAGTCTGCTCTACATGACCGCGCCCGATTTCAGCCGGACGTACTCGTACGGCGGGTACTCCGGCGACTACCCCCACCGCACTTCCCCGTCGACGCTCGCCGTCCTGTCCACGTCGAGCGCCCTCGCCGGCTATCTGTATGCATCGATGAACGCCAGCCCGGACAACGACTTCACCGATCTCCCCGCGGACACGTTTTACGAAATGATCTTCGCGAATCCGTCCGGGCCGCCTCCGCTGGCCGCAGAGCGCGCGTACCTCGACAGCGGCACGGGACGGTTCTTCGCCCGCTCCGGCGAGTTTTTCTTCTCCGCCGAGAATACGAGCTACTCGTACGATCACTACGGATACGCGAACGGCGACGTGCGGCTGTATCGGGGGACGACGTGTCTGGTCTGTCCCTCTGCCTATCGCGGACTGAACTTCGACGGCGAAGCGCGGACGGCCGCGTTCTCGACCTACATCGTGAACGGACTGGAACAGGACGAGCCGTTAGGCCGCAACAATCAGGTGCTCTTCACCATCGACGGCCCGGCGTTCGACGCGGTCGGCATGCGATTCGAGTCTTCGTGGGCGGTCAACCGTTACGACGAGGGCATCGTCGACCCGGCGGATCCGCTCGACTACCTGATCCGCGAGGCGGTCTTCCTTCATCCCGGAACGCTGATCGTCCGCGATCTCCACCGCCGGCGCCACGCCGCCGACACGCTGAGCGCGCGCTTTCACATCGGCAGCGGCACGGTCCAGGTCACGCATTTCGAGCCACACGGGGCAACGGTGACCACGAGCGACGATCACGACGGCGGCGGCAACACGATCGGAACACTCCTGCAGATCGATTTCCCGAGCTCCACGCTGCCGGAGGAGCTCGTCACCGTCTTCTCGGAGACGCTCACGGCGACGGGCTACGCGAACGGCGTGCTGACGCTGAGCGATGGAACGCATGTCACCTTCGCCAACGGCTCCGTGACCGTGCAGCAGCGGCAGGACGGCGTGCGCCACCGCGCGGCCGGACATTAGGGATGCTCTGAACAAGTCCGATGGTCGTCGTTGCGGGCGCCGCCGCGTCGGATGTGAGCCGGGGCGACGCAGGCGATGCGGGGCCATCGTCGAGCAGCGACGGCGAAGCAGACGATGCGGCGCCGCCCGCAACCCGCAGGGCTGATGGCGGTTGCCGGGCCGTCTGCTTCGTTGCTCGTCGTCAGCGATGCCACCGCATCGCCTCCTCCTCGCGCCTCGCATCCGACCGCCAAGCGCCATCAGCGACGGCCATCGGACTTGTTCAGAGCTTCCCTAGCGGTTTGCCGAGCACTTCCAGCAGATCCGGCTTGCCGGTGACACGTTCGAGGTGCGGATAGCGGATCCCGCCGTGGTAGGCGATTCTCTTCGTGGTGTAGAA
Source organism: Thermoanaerobaculia bacterium (assembly GCA_035260605.1). GTDB lineage: Bacteria > Acidobacteriota > Thermoanaerobaculia > Gp7-AA8 > Gp7-AA8 > Gp7-AA10. Next base: position 7,396 of record DATFUW010000640.1, read on the forward strand.
CCCGCCGCTTTCGACGATCAGCTCGATCGGCTGCGTTCCAGCGGTCGATGCCTTGACGACGTCCCGCAGCTCCTCGGTCGAAAACTTGCGTCCGTCGACGGCGATGATCTGTGAGCCGGACACGATTCCTGCCTGCGCCGCGGGCGAGTTCGGGATGACGTCCCCGATGCGCCCGTCGTTGCGCGCCGTGAATCCGAGCGAGTCGTTCAGATCGGCCGAGTGGCCGAGATGCTCGACGCGGGCAATGGCCAGGTTCGGCTGATCGTTGTACACGAGGCTCCAACCGGCCTGTTCGATGCCCCCGAGCGGTGGGGTCGGCGAGAGCGAAGTGAGCCGTTGATCGAGGAAAGAGCGCCAGTCGTGGGCCACCACGCTGTTCAGCGCCTTCACCACATCGTCGAAGTTGTACGGATGGAGCTCGGGGCGGCCGCTGCTTCCGCCATAGAAGACCCGGCAGAAATCGTTGAGCGATTTCTTGCCGCTGGTCAGCGAACGGATCGTCATGTCGACGTCGAGCCAGATGAGCGTCCCTTCCGGGTAGTAGTCGGTGCTGCGGCGCCAGGAGACGCCGGCCTGCGGGCTTCCATAGAGGATCTGCGCGCCGACGGCCGTGTCGATGAGCGGGCGCCAGGTGCGGCCTGCGTGCTCGGCCATCTCCGCGGCGTTCGAAGCGAGCAGGTCGTGGAACTGCTCCGCGGTGAGCAGGCCGGCGCGGTAGGGGAGCATCTCTCCGAGATAGTTCGTCAGCCCTTCGTAGACCCACAGCAGCTCGCCGGTCATCGGCTTGTCATAGTTCGACACGGCGAGGCCCGCGGGGCGGCGGTACTTCCCGTTCCAGGAGTGCACGTACTCGTGCGCCATGAGCGTGCTGAGCCAGGGGCGGAGCGCCGGATCGGTGATCGTCCGTTCGTTCACCCGGTCATCGCTCGACTCGTGATGCTCGAGACCGAAGTGCGCCACGAGATCGCTCAGCGTCAGCAGCCAGTCGTAGTGCCGGTAATGATTGGCGCCGAAGAGCGCGGTGGCCTGGTTGACCAGGCGCGAGTAGCTCGCCGCGAAATCCGGCGGCGTCTCGAGGGCGAAGGGGCCATCCGAGGCGAGGTTGAGCGTGTGCCGGTAGCCGCTGTCGTTCGGGATGTCGATCTTCTTCAGATACTCGCCCATCTGCACGGGCGAATCGACGAGCGTGGTCAGCGAGACGGTCTCGAAGTGGATCTCGTCTCCGGCCGCCTGCCCTTCGAGCGCCGTGGCGTATTTCCAGCCGCTCGGGATGCGGAGCGAAGGTTCGTACTGCAGCGCGTCGCTGCTGGCGGCCTGCGGGTAGAGCAGCACGCTGTTCCAGCTCAGCACCGCGAGCCGCGGCGAGCTGGACGAGCCGCCGGTGAAGTTCCCCGCTGGAGGCGAGAGGAAATCGAGATCGACGTCGAGCGCGCTCGCTCCCGCCGGGACGTCGAGGTGGAACTCGTACATCTCCACCGGATCGCGGTGCCAGGGAATCGCTGTTCCGTTCACCGTGAATTTGAGGCCGGTCAGACCGTTGATCGGTCCGGTGGGGCCGTGCTCGCCGGGGATCCACTTCGGATAGAACAGCGCCAGCGGCCCGGGATGTACGGGGATCGTCAGATGCGCATGCAGCACGTTCGAGGAGGCTTGCGTGGCATCGACGCGGATGACGATGGGAGCGGCCAGAACGGACGTTGCGACCAGACAGAGGACGAGGGCAAACCAGAAACGTTTGTGCACGACACCTCCAGTCGGCTCGGCGGACCGCCAGGCACCGGACGCCGTTTGCCAGGAGCGGATTCTATTCCGTCAGCGGGCCTTCC